>UQKV01000017.1 GCA_900541665.1 uncultured Collinsella sp. | reverse complement strand
TGGGCATCGCCCTTTCCGCGGCACTTGTCGCGGGAATCGCCCCCGTAACGGCAATTGCGGCAGAAACCAGTTCCCCCACCGGTGCAGTTGCCTTGCAGACGGAAGATGCGGCCGCCGCAAAAGAAAAAGCGTATGCAGCCATGCAGGAAGCGCTCAAAACCCTCGAGGCCGCAAAAGTTGCCGCAAGTCCCGAGAAACTTGCGGCAATCGATGATGACATTGCCGCTTTTCAAGAGATCTACGACATGGTGGTGACGGAAGCCGCCAAACGGAGGGAACGCCTTCCCGCCATGCAAGCGAACGTCGATGCAGCCCAAGCCAAATACGATGAGGCCCACAGCCGGACAAGCGGCCTTCAGGCAGAATTAGATAAGGCACTTGAAGCACTCGGCGACGAGGAGCCCAGCACAGCTACTAAAGAGCATATTAAGCAGTTGCGACGTGAGATCATGTCGGCAGAAAGGCGAGAGAAATCTTGTGAAGATGATCTTCACTCCTACCGACGCCGGCTCGAAAGCCAGGAAAGACAGGTTCAGGATTCCGAAAGTGAGGCGGAGGAAGCTAAAGCCCACATCGATGAGGACATAGCCAAGCGAGATGCGCTCCTCGACGATTTGAAAAAGGCGCAAACGGCCTATGACGATGCCTGCAAGGCATACGAAGAGGCAAAAGCCGCAGCAGATAAGGCCGCCTCACCCGAGATAACAAAACCCACCGAGACAACACCTCCCTCCGGCTCAGCGCAACCGACCGAGACGACACAGCCCACCGGCTCGTCCGCGACCGGCAAAAATACCCCGCCAAGCTCCACCAAGCAAGCGAACTCGAGCAGCGGCAAGCAAGCAGATACGACCGCCGGCAAGCTCGCGAACACGGGCGACGCAGCGCCGAGCGCAATCGCACTCGCAGGAATCGCCGCCGCAGGCCTCGGAATAACCGCCACTGCCACACGCCGCATCAAGAACTCAAAATAGCTGCCAGCGGTTATTGTCTTCGCCAATCCACAAGCCCAGAGACAAAAAGAGGTCCGTTTCCCCACCTAGGGAAACGGGCCTCTTTAACTGCAAAAATTCAAGCAACAGCACCGCCGACTCTTGAAGCACATCGCCACCGCGCTCCAAACAACGCCAACGAGCAGCATTCCTTAAGGGATAGATTTAATTAGGCTAACGCGCCTTTACGGGTGATTTTTGGACGATGCGGTTCCGGTGCCGGCGGGCTGTTTGGTAGTCGAGCGATCCCGCAGGCAAAGCCGAGGACCAGCGAGACACCAAACACTTCGCCGCCTCCTGGACCGCGTAGCCATCGATGTTTTGGCAAAGCCAGCGAGCGCCACCCAGAGCGAACAAGTTGGCATGAAAAAGGCAAGGCATAGACCTTCTGGTCATGCCTTGCCTTTTGAATGACAAATTGTCGCTCTGGGTGGCGCGCAGCGTCGAGCATTGCGCGGTTTGGTAAAACCGCGCAAAAAGAAAGCCCGTGCGCTCGATGGATTCGGATGCCCGACAGAGGCTCCTTATGGCTGCTTCCTTCCGGACCTGACCAGATTCGGAACATGTCGTCATCCGAACCCATCGAACGCGCTAGGCGCTCGGTATATCTTACCTGCTCCCGTCCAGCAGGGCAAGTGGGGCGAACCCATCGGATGGATTCGCCCCACTCGTCCATATCGCTAGCGGCACCTGCGGTACAGGACCGCGCCGCCCGCTGCGGTCAGCGCGCCGATGCCGGCCATGGCCGCGAGCGCCTCGACCGGCAGGCTGCGGTCGCCGGTGTCGGGCATGCCGCCCTTGGAGCCGTCGCCGCTAGAGCCGCTGCCGGAGCCGTTATCTGAGCCGCCGCCCGGCGTACCGGGGTTCTCGGGGGTGCCGGGGGTCCCGGGATTCTCGGCGTAGCTGTTGGTGAAGACCGGCGGCACGTTGGCGTCGCCCTCGTAGGAGACCTTCGCCGACAGGTAGCCCGTCTTGGTGCCGTCTGCCGCCTCGTCGCTCACCGTGACGACGATCTTGTGCACCGCCTTGTCGTAGGTCACGTGCGCCTGGCCGTCGTCGACCTCGCTCACCGTGAAGGTGTAGGTGCCGGTCTGCTTGAACGTCAGCGCATCGAACGTGACGCTGCCGTCCGCGGCGTTCTTGGCGATCGACATGACCTTGCCGTCCCGGCTCTTGAGCTCAAAGCTAAACTGGCCCGCCTTGAGCTCGGCGCCCTTGAGCACCTTGGCGGCGCCCAGCTTGAGGGTGACGGGTGCGGCCTCGTAGCCGTTGGTGAACGTCACCGAGTCGCCGCCCGTGGGATTGCCCTCGGCATCCGCCAGCTCGTGCCTGACGGTGAGCTTACCGTTTCCGGCATCGGCAACCGTCGTGCGCACGCGGTACGTCGCCCTGTCGTACGTCACGCCGCCCGCCGTGCCGGCGACCTCGCGCAGCTCATAGCTGTGCGTGCCGGGCGCGGTGTAGGTGACGGGGCTGAGCGCGACCGTGCCGTCGGCGGCGTTCTTGCCCGTTGCCGCGACGCTCTCACTGCCGTCGGCGGCAATCTCGACCAGCTGGAACTCGAACTCGCCCTCGGCCAGGTCACGGCCCTTAAGCTTCTTGCTCACCTTGATCTGGTCGGTGACGGAGCTCGGCGTCGGATTCACGCCGTAGGTGTTGGTAAACTCGAACGCGCCCTTGCCCTCGGGCGTGCCCTCTGCGGGCAGGACCTCCGCGGCGAGCGTGCCCGCGTTGGTGTCCTCGACCACCTTGACCGTGAAGGTCCTGATCGCCGTCGCGTCGTTGACCACACCGTCGACCGAGCCGGACTCGCTCACCCGGTAGGCAAACGTCTTGGTGCGCAGGCCGTCGCCGTCGATCTCGGCGTCGTCGAGGTCGCTCGGCTGCTTAAACGTGACGCGGCCCAGCACGACATTGCCGGCGGCGTCGTTGGTCGCCTCGGTCACCGTCTTGCCGGAGGCGTCGACCGGTGCGGGCGCGCCGTCCAGCGGCTCAATCTTAAAGGTGTACTTGCCCGCGATGTCGGCCTGCGTGAGGCCGAGTCCGGCCTGGCTAAGCGCCAGCGCCTTGGTTCCCGCGATGTCGACCGTCGCCTCGCCGGCGCTATAGCCGTTCACAAACGACAGCGTGCCATCGGAGCCCTCGGGGTAGGTCACGGCCACATCCAGCCCGCCTTTGCCGTTATCGGTCACCTTGACCGTGATGCCGAAGCTCGACGCGGCCGCCGTCACGCTCGCGGGCAGCTGGTTCGTTCCGTCCTCGGAAACGGTATAGGGAATGACCCAGGAGCCGTCGGCGGCCCTGGTGGCAGTGCCGTCCGCCACCATCCGCCCGAGAGCGTCGGTGGTGTAGGAGATGGGCGAGAACGCGAGTCCCGCGGCCTCGCCGTCGCCGGAGGCCTGGTTGGTCGCGGTCGCGACCACGTTGCCCCGGGCATCGCGGACGGAGAACGAGAACTCGCCCGCTGCCGCGGCGCGACCCGTCAGCGTCTTGGTGGCGTTAATTGCCACGTTGCCCTCGCCGCCGAGCGTTCCGGTGGCCTCGTAGGAGTTCTCGAACGCGACCGTCACGGGCGCGGGCGTCGCCGTGGCGTCATCTGCTGTGGAGACCTCGCTGCGGGCGACCTCGACACCGTCCTTGGCAACCACGGTCGTGACCGTAAGCCTGCCCGTCGCGGCGTCGTAGGCGAGCGCGATGGTCACCGTGCGCAGCGCGGTATCGTTGGTGTAGCCCTCGCCGCCGAGCTTGGTCTCGGTGACGGTGAAGCTGTAGGTCTTGCCCGCGTCGGCGTCGGTGAACTTCACGTCGCTCTCCGCGGCACCGCCGATGAGGTCGACCAGATCGGCCTTCCCATCATCAGCCGCGGCCACGGCGTAGGCGTCCTTGTCGGTCTTGAGGCCGAGCTTGGCGGCCGTCTCGGCGTCCGCGGTCACGGTGAAGGCGAACTGCCCCGCCTCCATGGCGCGGCCGGAGAGCGTCTTGGACAGGCGCACGCCCGCGCGGGCCGAGTAGTCGAGCTCGGTCGTGTAGGTGTTGACGAAGTCGCCGCCGCTCGCCTGCGCGATTGCAGGCGTCGTGGCCGTGAGGTTGCCGGAGCCGTCGTCGGTCACGGTCACCGTCATCGTGGCGACGTGGCCGTCGTAGGACACGCCGGCGATGGCGGAGCCGTCATCGGGCCTGACCTCGCGCACCGTGTAGGTGAAGGTCTTGGCGCGCACGCGCTTGCCGCCGACCTCGGCGAACTCGGCATCCTTGATGTCATTGAGCGTGTAGCGGATGGGGCCGAAGTCGAAGGTGACCCTATCGCCCGCCTTGGTTCCGGCGGCGGCCGTCACGCTGACGGTCTTGCAGCCGTCGGCAGAGCCCTCGGGCATGGGCGCTCCGCCCTCGCCCGCGAGCGCGAACTGGAAGTTGTCACCCTCGGCCCAGTCGCGGCCCTTGAGCGCCTTGGTGAAGAGCCCCACGGTGGAGACGTCTCTGCCCTCGGTGGCTGTTCCATACGTGTTGGTGAACGCGACGGTCGCGCCGTCCTCGGTCACGGCGCCTTCGGCCTTGGAGCCGTCAGCCCCGTTGACCGTGGTCGTGTAGCCCTCGGCGGCGTCCTCGGTCACGGTGTAGCGCGCGCCCACGGGCAGGCCGGTGATGGCCTTCTCCTCGCCGTCCTTGAGCGTGAAGGTCGCCTTGCCGTCCGCGAACGTCACGGCGTGCTCGCCCCTGCCGAAGGTGCCGGAGACGGGCTCGCCGTCCCCGTCGGCCAGCGCGACCGTGAAGCCGAACTCGCGCTGGCTGTCGCCGCCGACGACCGTCTTCTTGACGGTGAGGCTGCCGGTCTTGGCGGTGTTGGTAAAGACCGCCGCCTCGACCGTGCGCTCAGCAGCGTCGCCCGCATCGTCGGTCAGCTGTGCAATCTTGGTCTTGGCAAGCAGCTTACCGGCGCCGTTGTCGGTCACCGTGACGGTGGCACGATAGGTGGCCTTCGAGAACGTGAGTGCCGCCTCGTCACCCGACTGCTCGGCAATCACATAGGTATAGGTACCGGGCTTGGTGTACTCGATGGTACCGAAGTTGCCGACCTGGGCATCCTTGTGCAGCTTAATCGTCGACACGCCGTCCTTGGCGCCCTTGGGCATGGGCGCCTCGCCCTCGGCAGCCAGCGTCATGGTAAAGACATCCGATGTCATCCAGTTGCGTCCGGAGATCTTCTTTTGCACCTTAAAGGCGTTTTCCACCTTCGTGGACTCCACGCTGTAGACGTTGGTGAAGCCCACCTGCGTCGCCTGTCCGAGGGTACCCTTCTGGGGGTTCGCCTTATCGACAACCGCAAAGCCGTCCTCGCTCGTCATGAGCTCACCCTTGGAGTCGAGCTCCTGCACTTCGTAGTGCGCACCCGTGGGCAAGGTAACCGTGACGGAGCCGCCCGCCTTAAGCGCGATGGTGTCACCGCTCTTGATCTGTCCGCTAACATAGGTGCCGTTGGTGCCGTTGGGACGACCGGCGTACGCAAAGGTGCCGGCCAGAGGCGTTGTGCCATCGGCCTGGTAGAGCAGCACCTTAAAGGTGAATTCCTTGTTGGGTGCGGCGATGCCTTCGGCTGCCGTGACCGTTTTGCTCAGCGTCAGGCGGCCATCAGAGACCTCATCGGTAGTGGTGTTGGTCTTAACGGCAGGGTTGTTACCAACCGTCACCGACGCCTGGTTGGAAATGTCACCCGAAGCGCCGCCACTCTTAAATGCGTCCTCGGTCACGCGAACCTTAAACTGAACCGTGCCCTCCTCGCCGGCGGGAACGTCCGCCAGCGCCCAGGTGAGTTTGCCGTCGTTGTCCTTGGATGCGACATCCGCATGGTCGCCCGCGAACTCCACGAACTCGGTTCCCGCAGGAACGACATCAGTGATCGTCACCGTGGACGGCGCGCCCTCGGTATTCTTATAGCCGATGGTATAGGTGAGCTCATCGCCCAACTTAACGCCCGACCCCTTCGAATCCTGAGCGTCGTTCTCGGACTTCTTGGGCACGTAGTTGGTCGTGGTGCCGGTATAGCTCTTGTTGTCGACCTTAATGGTGGCAGCATTGTTGATGACACCGACCGCACCCTGGGCGTCCTTCACAGCATCCTCGGTAATCTTGACGCGCACGCGCACCGAGCCATGGCTGCCCGCAGGCTGCTCGCCCAGGTTCCAGGTAAGCGACTGACCGCTCGCAGCGCCCTTATCGGCGTTCTTGCCCTCAAAGGCCTCGAACACAACGCCGGCAGGAAGCTTGTCGGTCACGGTCACGTTGGCCGGAACCAAGTTGCCATTGGCATCGGCCTCGGTGTTGACCCAGTTAATGGTGTAGACGTAGGAGTCGCCCACGGAGAGCAGCTGCCCGTCGATGTCCACATCGGGCTTCGCGACCGTGCCGATCGTCTTGACCTTATCGCGTGTGTTGTGGAAGACGATCTTGCCGTTCTCGGTACCATCGCGATAGGTCACCTTGGGCGTCAGCGTACCGTCGTTGTTGTCGGTCACCTCGAGCAGCACCCGGCACGTCGCGGACGTATCCACGGGGCGCACGCCCTCGGGCAGGCTGGCCAAGCGCTCCTTTGCCACCAGGTTAAAGCTGTAGGTGGTGGTGTGGTCGGCATTGTGACGCTTGGTGGCAATGCCATCGTTGACGGCGCCGGCAAGGTCAATCGTCTGCTCATTAGATTCGCCAGCAGCATTGCCAAGCTTAAAGTTGACCTTACCAAAGTCGACCGTAGCGATACCGCCCTCGCCCGTCTGAGTCGCGCCCTCATCCTTCTTTTCGAGCGAGCCGTCGGCCCTCTCCGCATACAGGTCAAACGTATACTGGCCAGCCTCGATCTTGTCGCCGGAGTCCATTACCTTCTCGGCAACAAGACCGTCGAATGTTCCGGTCGCGATGTAGCTGTTGGTAAAGGACACCTGGGCCTTGGCAACACCGTTCTCGGAGCTAAACTCGGAGCTAAAGGTCTCCACTTTGTTGGCGTTAAAGTGCTTGACCGTGGTCACGGTATAGAGCGAACCATTGCCGCGTTTCTTAACCGCAATCTCTACCTTCCAATAGGTGGAGTCGTATGTATAGCCGCCCTTGCCGCCGCCATTCTCGACAACCTTGTAGGTAAACGTCTTGCCCGCATCTTCCGTCGCAAAAGTCAGGCCGCCCAAAATACCGGTGTGGGACGTGCCATCGGCCTGCGGCTCATCGTTTGTCACGGTAAGCTTGCCCTCATCTGCGCGCAGCAGCTTGTTGAGCTTATCGGTCGAGGCGGCGTCTTCGCCCGTTACCGTAAAGCCAAACATGCCGGCATGCAGGTCGTGCCCGTTGAGCGTCTTGACGATCTCCAGACCGCCCTGGAGCTCGTAGCTCGTCGAGGTGCGATACCTATTGGTGAAGATGAAGCCTTCCGAGCCGGTCGCGCCATCGGCGCGGGCCACAAGCTTGCCGCCCTCATCGGTTACGGTAATGGTCAAGGTATAGATGTGCGCGTCATACGTCCACTCGCCGAGGCCGCCATTCGGGGCCAGCTCGTTCATAGCGAACTTATACGTGCCCGGCTTGTTGAAGGTGAGCTTCGAAAAGTCAATCTTTTCGTGCTCCCCGTCCTTGAGGGCCGTCGTCGTTTGCTTCTCCTCAGCGTAGCCGTTCTCCGCGCTCATCGAAGAGCCAGTGATGAGCTTGCCATCGATGGCAGTCTTGGTAGCATCGTCAGCCGCGGTCATGGCAAAGGTGAACTTGCCCGGAGCATCGGCACCGGCAACCACCTTCGTCACGGACGGGGTGTAGGTTGCCGCCTCGGTGACCGTATAGGTGTTCTTGAATTTGACCGTCGCGACACCGGTGGACGTTGCACCCGACGGATAGATCCACTGGCCCTCGAGCTCGTCCTTGCTATCGACCTGCTTGCTTACCGCTGTCGTGACTCTAAGCGTACCGTCGCCGTTATCCGCCACGACAGCCTTAACCGTATGGACCGTCTTGTCGTACGTATAGCCCGTCGCCTTGTCGTCAATCTCACTCACCGTATAGGTGAACGTCTTGCCGGCATCATCCTGAGTGAAGGTCAACCCACCCGCAGGTATCAAACTCACGGTCTTGAGAGCATTGGCCTCGACATTTGCGGTCTCAAAGACTTTGCCGTCCGTGGAAATGCCGACCTTGCTGGCAGATGTCTCGTCAGCAGGCTTGACGATATAACGGAACGTGCTCTTAGGCGAGCCAAAAATGGTCGCGTCCTTGGGATACGTCAACGTCTTCTCGATTTTCAGACCACCAGCAGTGCCATAGTCGAGGCTTGCCGTGTAACGGTTCACAAACGAGACAGTAGGCGTCGTGGCGCCGGCCTCACTTGCATCGTACTGCTGCACGTAAGTATGCGAATCTTGCTTGAGCTGGACGATCTTTTCGTCCGTCAGCGCGCTCGCGTCGGCGCCGTCGCCCAGCAGCTCCGTCACACCCGCACCCTTGAGCACGGTCGTCACGGTATAGAGCTTAGCGGGGTCGTCCTTGTGTGCAAGAACCTTGACGAGCACGATAGCGTCACCAGTGTAGCCGGTGTCATAGGTGTAGCCGGCAGCAGCAGGCTGGTTCTCGTGAATGCGATAGGCAAACGTACGACCCAGGTCCTGTTCCGTGAGCTTACGGACAAAGAGCTCCTTTTTCCCGCTCGCGCCCACCACGGCACCGGACACGCCGGCCTTCGCCGCCTTGTTGGACAGGGTAGCCTCGGCGCCATCGACCGAAGTCTGAATTCCGTCGTACCAAAGACCCGTCACGGCAAAGGTAAACTGCCCCGCGGTAGAGGCGCGACCCTCAAGGGTCTTGCTCACCGTCACGCCGCCAAAGGTGCCCGACGCATGGTATGCATTGGTGAAGGCAGCCTTATCGGTTATGGCCTTGTCCGCATCGGACGCGCCGGCGTTGGCGTAGGTCACGCTCGACACGTGCAGCTTGCCCGTGTGGTTGCCCGACTTGTCCAGATCGGTCACCACAACGGTCGCCCGCGCGGTTGAACGTCACGGTCGGGGCGGCCTCGGCGCCAAAGGCGAAGGATGCCACGCGTCCCGACTCGGGTGCGCTGGCGACGGCCTGGTTGGTGCCAATGGCAACTGCCCCATCCTTCACCGCCTGCTTTGTGGTCTTGCTCAAACCGGTCGTGCTGGCATCATCCGCAGCGGCGGCAAGGTTAAAGGTGTAGCTCTCGCCCTGGTTCCAGTCGCGACCGCTCACGGCCTTCTGACCTTGCAGGGCCACGCTCGTGGGCTCCACGCTATATTTATTGGTAAAGGAAGGCGTGGCCTTGTTGTCCAGTTGCCTTACCGAGCCGTCTTCTGCGACCTTGTAGTACTCGATCGAGGTCAGGATGCCGGCGCCATTCTTGGCGTTGCGAACCACGGCGTAATAGACCGACCCGTCGTATGTCATGCCCGCGACCCTGTCGGGTTTCTCGGGCAACTTCTCGGCAAACTTGTATACGTAGGCACGCCCCGCATCCGCCTTGGCGGTATAGGAGATCGCCGGCCACGTCACCGTGCCGTCGGCGTTGTTGCCCACGGTGGCGGTGTTGTCCTCGGTACCCTCGGGCATGGGAGCCGTCACGTTTGCGTCGACCGTATCGGGGTTGAACGCTGCGTTGACATCCACAAGGCCGCCAACGCCCTCGAGCGTAAAGTCAAAAGCGTTCTGGGAAAGCGGGAACGTCCCGGCGTTGTCGGTCAGGATCTTTTGAGCATGGATGATGATCTTCGATTCGTGCGTATCGTAGCGGTTGGTGAAGGTTGCGACCTTATCGGCAATCTCTGCGGTAGCCGGTTTGCCCGCGTCGTCACGCACCCGCTCCACATTCACGCTCGTAACGACCAGTGCACCGGCGCGGTTATCATCCACCTTGACCGTCGCGGTATAGACGGCAGCGGAGTAGCTTATGCCATCCGCCCTGGCATTGGAGCCGGGAATATCCTCCGAGATGGTATAGGCGTAGGTACCCGGCTTGGTATAGGTAATATCGCCAAACGTCGCCTTCGGGGTATTCTTGGTGAGCTCAACCGTCGCCATCGCGCTCTCGGCACCGTCGGGCATGGGGGCGCCGTCCTTAGGCGTAAGCTGCACGGTAAAGGAATCGCCATCGGCCCAATCGCGACCTTCGAGCACCTTCTTGGCGCTCAGACTATTCTGGGCGTCGAGCTTTACGGGGCTGGCGCTGTATTTGTTGGTAAACTCGAGTTTGTTGCTCGCAGGGATCTCCCCGTCAACGAGCGCTACAATCTTGCCCTCGATGGTGTTGCCAGTTCCCGACTGCTCCTCGCCGCCGACCTTACGGCTCACGAGGCTAAAGCCGGCCGGAAGCACCGACTCTTCGGCGGAACCGGTCACGGTGTTGACGATACTCGCCAGCACGTCGCCATTGGACGCCTCGCGCTTGGTAGTGAGCTCGCTCACGCTATAGCTGGCACCCTTCTTAAGGCCGTATACGCGGATGGTCTCGCCGGCCTTGATGGAGTGGGTGTCGCCGTTCATGAGCGTGAAAGAGTCGCCCACAGCGTTGCCGTTCGCATCGAACACATGCGCCTCGTAGCCCTTCTGGGACTCCGGCAGGGTGAACTTAAACGTAAACGTCAGATCCTTGTTATTCGCATCCTTAGTGGGTGCAGTAAGACCAGTATCTGCCGTCACCGTCTTGGTCACCTGCAGAGGTGCCACGCGACAATCGGTATACTGCACGGCCGTTGCCGTGGTAAAGAGATGATTGAGCTGGAGTGTGCCCAAATCGGTGCCATTGGTGGCATCATCGTCTTGATAAAGGGCCATGCGGTTGATGCCCGTATCGGCAAAGATGGCCGCCAGCTGGCCGTTGCGGTCGCCACCGTCCTCGACATAGCGCAGGATGGTCTTGGTACCTTGCGTCGTCTTGTCATAGCGCATATGCATCCAGTTGCCCGCAAGAGAAGGCGTCACGCCTTGGGCGGTGCACGTCTGGCCCCATGTCAGGTTTCCGTTGGCGTCAACGGCCGCACTCTGCAGCTTGCCCTTAATGTGCGTAAGCGTGTTGTCGATGGAGTCGGGAGAGCCAAACTGCGCCAGGGAAGCAATCAGCGAACCCGGGCCGCTCATGCTGCGCACACCGTCGCCTTCCTTGCCGGCATCCACATACACACCCGAATCGTCCACGATTACCTTGGTTATGGTGTTGTTAATCTCATGGCCATCCGGGCTTACAGACTCACGCAGGTAGTACGTACCCTTGGTAAGGGGTGCATGCTTTGTCGAATCGAGTGGGAAGCATGCAGCACCCTCAATGTCATACGGATAGGTCATGCCGTTTGCCTGCACGGTGTCATACGGCGTGGCGCCGGCTTCAATGGCATATGTGCTGGGGCTATCGCCGGTAACGTCCTCGGCCTTGTACAGCTCAAACGTCGCGCCGTTCACGGGCTTGTCCAGGTCGTCGACCTTCTGCACAAACAGGCGGTTCTGAACGTTGGTGAGGTGGATCACCGTAGAGAACTGCCTGTTTATCGTTTGATATTTGACCATAGAGGTGTTGCCGATGGTTGCCTCCGCCAGAGACGATGCCGTGGTGTGATACACCGCCACGGTATATTCCGCCTCCGACTTGTCCGTCATCATGGCAGCGTACTTCTCGATATCTCCGGGCAGCGACCTGACCGTCACCACGTAGTCGCCCTTGGTATCAACATCAAAGACACTCGTGTCCGCCGATTTGGCAGCCTCGACCGCACCGGCAATGCCGTGCGCGGAGCACAGCTTATAGCCATTGAGCGGGTTGCCCGTGACCGCCGTCCACGCACTTTCGTCCGTGTCTTTCTTAGTTTTATCGGTGCGTTTGAGCACGACGGCGAAGGTCGTACCCGAACTAATGGGTTTGTCCTTATTGTCTTTTATTTCTTTGCTAAGGGAAATGGTCTCCTTGGCAGCCAGATAGCCGCCGTTCAGCCACATGCGGCTGCCCGTCCATTGTTCGTTGTTGGCTGTTGTGACTGTTGTTTGCGGCGCAACCACCACGCCACCCGTGCCACTCGCAGCTTTCTTGTACTGCAGATGCAGCTCACCTGGCGTTGCAGTAGTCGATGAGGTCAGACTCGAGCGATATCCCGCGGGCAGGCCAACCTCTTTGAGTACAAAGTAGTCGTGTCCCTCGGCATGCTGATTATCGAACGAAAGAACGGAATCGTCCGACTTTCGAAGTATCAGCTGACCCCCGTCTTTCGTCGTGCCCTGAGCGACGAGCTCACCCTTATTCCAGTCGGCATCTGGTCCATCGGACTGGTACAGCTTGAAAGTTGCGTCATTGACTGCCTTACCGTTCTGATCGACCTTCTCGACCTCGGACGACGGCAGCGTGGTGAGATTGAACTTAAGCGACATATTCGATGCGCCCGCGCCGCGCTCCAGATAAAAGAAGCTCAGCTTGTGCTTGGAGCTGTCGAGGAAGGTGTTGCCGGAGAAGTTGGTGGTATCTGCGCCGGCGGCTTCGAACTTTGCCTTGATGTTGGTTTTTTCGATTTCCTTCTCGTCTCCATTCGCACCGTCGACATGACCGACTTTTACTTCACCGTTAGCGAAGTTGATCTCAAGCGTTGCCTTCTCATGAATGCCGCCCAAATCGCCCACGAGCACGCCGTCGATGTAAACCCACACGTCATCGTCGCCCGAGAACTCAAAGACCATGTCATTGTTATCGGTGGTCTTGCCGCCCGCAGGCTGGACAAACTCCGTGGTCATGGACATGCCAAAGTGGTGATTGAGCTTATCGTTCGTTCCGTCCGTTATTCCTATAGGAGAGAGCTGACCGTTCTTCTCTTCAAAAACCTTGTGGGCCGAGTCAAAGGGGAAGAACTGGCCCAGATTGGTTTCGCTATTCGCATCGCCCTTATATACGCCCGCCTTATCGTAGACGTCAAAGGAGTTAGTCGTGGGGTTATATACGGCATAGTTGCCGTCAGAACCATACGAGTCGTAAACGTAATAGCCATCCTTGAGCTGGAAAAGGCCCTTCACGTTGTTGTAGACGGCCTTGCCATTCTGCTTGCCGTTGGCCTGACTGTCGTTGTTAAAGAGATAGGCCAGCGACTCATCGGTGTAGTTAACACCCTGGCCTTGGGAGGTGTGGGTGCCATTGTTGATTGCCGGATAGCCATCCACCAGCATGGTCTTCACAAATGAAAGACGTCCAAAACCGTTGATATTGCTTCTGCCCGTCCATTTATTAATGCCCGATCCGGCACCGCCATTGAACTTGAGCTGATGGTCTTTATTGATGCCGGTGTTGTCATTCTTGTTGTCGTTGTTTATGTTCTTCGAGCTGTCGTTGTCGCCATTCACTACCCAATAATCGAACAGATTGACCGTGGTGCCGGTGGGATTCACCGTCTGTACGGTATGGTTGCTCAAGGGAACGGGCTGGTCGGCCGACGCACTCGTCGCACCAAACAAGAGCGCACACGCCGCCAGCGGGACAGTCAAAACCCTCAGGACACGCTTGGCGGTATTGGTTTTCTTGCCAAAAGGCTTTAGCATTTCTCGAGCTCTCGCACACACGCGATTCATGAAGGCCCTCCCCAATCCATGAGGACGGCAAGCAGCGGCTCATTATATATGTGTCGTCGTCCCCATCGATGCAAATATACGCCCCCCCCCGCGCAGAAACGCAAGGCAGGACATCGCAATATACTTAAAATTGTAGCAATTTGGGTGACCCGAAATTT
The DNA here is from genome assembly GCA_900541665.1 of uncultured Collinsella sp. Lineage (GTDB taxonomy): Bacteria > Actinomycetota > Coriobacteriia > Coriobacteriales > Coriobacteriaceae > Collinsella. The sequence goes on along the minus strand of UQKV01000017.1, from coordinate 27,953 downwards.
CGCCTCGGGTTGCCACTCGGTCGTCAAATCGAACCATTCGCGCCATCGACATACCCCAGTAGGACAAATCGACCGGCAATCTTTATCCCCCACAACCCACAAAGTAGCTAATTTGGGACGGGGCTATTTTGACTACTTGGGCAATCAGATCGGCATGTAGTCAAAATAACCCCGCCCCAAAAAGACTGGTCTGACGCTGCGCCACGAAAAGGACCTATCTACTACGTTTTGGTCACAGGGGTCGACCATAGCCGGCTTTTTCGAAAATCGGCAAGCTTTCCACCTGCGGTTTTAATTTCACAAAATCCGGGATGGTCGAGGGTGGCCGGTTTAACGTAGTAGATGGCCACGTTTCGTGGCAAACGGTCCGACCCAAGGCACAAGGCGGCCAACCTCGAATGGCCATTCTCGAAGTTGCGGTGGAATACGGACTGAATTGGCCCCTTAAAGGCAAAAACGCTCCGTATTTCACCGCAACTTATAGGGAGATAGGCCTTAGAAGCGAGCGAGGTCATAGGCTTGTGCGGCTGACTCGCCGGCGCAGATGAGGTTGGTTGTGGCTTCTTGCACACCGAGCACCTGGTCGAGAGGCATGGGCTTGCGACAGATCGGCAGTACAAGGTCGATGCCCTGCTCATACACTACATCCAAGTTATCCGCACGACCACCCACGACGGCGACCACCGGTTTGCCATATCGCTTGGCGCGGCGAGCCACACCAACCGGCGCCTTACCGGCGGCGGATTGCTCATCCATATTGCCCTCGCCCGTTATGACCAGGTCGACATCGCACACGCGCTCATCAAAGCCAATCAGATCGAGCACCGTCTCCACGCCCGAACGCAGCTCCGCCCCGAGCGCCAGCAGCGCGGCACCCAGGCCGCCTGCGGCACCGGCACCGGGCACGCCGAGCACCGAGCCAAATGTCCGTGCGCCCTCGGGCGTGCGCAACAACCCCTGGGCTCGAGCTCTGGCAATCGCCGCATCGAGCAAGCGACCGTAGCCGACCATCCAGCTGTCGTACCTGCTCAGCGCCTCGGCATCATCCGTCGGCAGGCCCTTCTGCCCGCCAAACACCGCCAGTGCGCCGCGACGCCCTACGAGCGGATTCTCGACATCCGAAAGCACAACGATACGAGCGCCATCCAAAGCCTGTAGCACTGGCACCAAATCAACGCTCGCCACCTGCTCAAGGCCCGCAAGACCGGGGGCGATATTGCAGCCCTGATCATCGACCACATGCGCGCCCAGCGCCTGCAGCATGCCGGCGCCACCGTCGTTGGTGGCACTACCGCCCAGACCAATATAGATAGTCTTTGCCCCGGCGCGAACCGCACGGAGCATCAGCTCGCCCACGCCATAGGTCGAAGCCGCGAGCGCCGCCGATTCCGTGCAGGGTGAATACCCAATACCCGCCGCCTCGGCCATCTCAATTACAGCCGAGTCGCTCTCTTCGCCCACCAGCATCCGGGCAGACACGCGGTCGCCCAAGGGACCTGCCACCTCGCAGGTCACAATCTCACCGCCGCACGCGGCAACGGCATCGAGCGTCCCCTCGCCACCATCTGCCAGCGGCAACGCGGCCACCTGGGCATCGGACCACACACGGCGCACGCCTTCGGCAACCGCCGCCTCCGCCTGCGCACTCGGCACGCTGCCCTTAAAGGAGTCGATCGCCAACAGCACACGGCGGGGCCGGCGGCACGCAGGACCAAAGTCAACCGCCGTGCCAGCATCCTCACCGGCACCTGCAAGCGCTGCGGCGTGAGCGGCGTGTGCGTCAAGATCGGCGCCACAACCGCAATCAGCGCCGCCCGCCCCGCGCAGACCGCCAAAATAGCTACTCAGCAGCTCGCGGCATTCGTCCGCCAGGACCCCAGCCGTCACGTTAAACCGATGGTTCAGGCGCGAATCGACATTGAGGTCATACAGCGAACCCAGCGCGCCCGCCTTGGCGTCGCTCGCGCCATACACGCAGCGCCCCACGCGCGCGTTAACCATAAGGCCTGCGCACATGCAGCAGGGTTCCAACGTCACATAGACTGTACAGTCGGAAAGGCGCCAGCGACCGAGCGACCGAGCGGCAGCGCACAGGGCCGCGAACTCTGCATGAGACGAAGGATCCTGATCGAGCTCGCGACGATTATGCGCCCGCGCGACAATCTCGCCGTCGCGCACCACTACGGCTCCGATGGGCACCTCGCCCACCGCCGCGGCGGCTCGCGCCTCGGCCAGCGCCTCGCGCATGAACTTCTCGTCGATTTCGGTGATCGTCATCGTTCGCCTTCCCTGTTGCAAATTCAAAACGATGCTATCATTACGACTCACGGAGAGATGGCAGAGCGGTTGAATGCGGCGGTCTTGAAAACCGTTGAGCGCGAGAGCGTTCCGGGGGTTCGAATCCCCCTCTCTCCGCCACTTTAGTGATTCACCGGTGTCATGGTCCGCTCGAACAGTGCATCGACCACGTCGGCCATCTCGGAGCGACGCTCCAGATCGTGGCCCGATTCCCACCATATCGTGAAAAGTCGAATAATACCGCCGGCGACAAACTCAGACGTCGTCTCGAGTGACACGGGGGCCAGGGCATCCTCGGCAAGCACGTTCATCACACGCTCGCGGATGGAGCGGGCAATACGGTCGCAAATAACGTTGGTCAACATGCCCGACATGCTGCTTGCCAAAATGTTATCCATGAGCTGCTCGTGCGCCAGAATCAAATCCATGGCATCGTCCAAAATCGCGTGCCGAAGCGCGCGCACGTCCTCGGCAGACACCGCGCCGGCCTCATCGGGCTGTTTTTGCGGCAAGCCCGACATGAGCTCATCGATATAAAAGGCAAAGTAATCGTTCTTGTCGCAAAAGTGCTTGTAGAACGTCGTGCGGCGAATCATGGCGCGGTCGCACAGCATGGCAACCGTCAGGTCCTCAAAACGATTCTCCTCGAGAAGCTCGGTGAAGGCATCGAACAGGGCGCGGTAGGTTTTCTTAATGCGAAGGTCCACTGGTATCGCCATCCTCAGGGCAAAGACAACACTCGTCAATCTGTCGCATATCTTACACCTGTACCTCGCGCGCTTTGCCCCGGTGCCGACCTCGCCGAAAACATAACGCTTGCCGGAAAGTTCGGCACGGCAAAACGTTGCGGGTATACTAGTAGCGTTATACCAACGGCAGCTGGCGCATGCCGCCGCGGCCATTCGAAACGGAGACATCATGATTACCGTCATCATCGGCATCGTTGTTGTCATTGTGATTGTCTGCGCCATCGCCGGCATCTACAACAACATGGTCACCAAGCGTAACCGCATCGATAACGCCTGGCAGAACATCGATACGCAGTTGCAGCGCCGCAACGACCTGATCCCCAACCTGGTCGAGACCGTCAAGGGCTACGCCAAGCACGAGCAGGAGACGCTCTCCGCCGTGATCAGCGCGCGCAACACCGCCGTCAAGGCCACCACGCCCGAGGCCAAGATGGAAGCCGACAACGTGCTGACCGGTGCGCTACGCCAGCTCTTCGCCGTAGCCGAGGCCTATCCCGATCTTAAGGCAAACACCAACTTTACGCAGCTGCAGGCATCGCTCGAGGACACCGAGAACAAGATTAGCTACGCACGCCAGAGCTACAACGATTGCGTGCTCAGCTACAACAACGCCATTCAGACGTTCCCGGCTGTCATCTTTGCCGGCATCTTCCAGTTTAAGGAGCGCCAGGGCTTCGAGGCCGCCGAAGCAGCCCGCCAGGCCCCGACCGTCAAGTTCTAGTAGTTTGACAGCGCATCCTTAATCGGCCAAATGCATAAACCGCCCCGTCGAATTCATACTTCGGCGGGGCGGTTTCCTTTTTCGCGAAGGTCCCCCTCTAAGCGCCGTGCATTTTCAGGAGTATTCAACATAACCAAGAGCTTCGGGCGCCACGATAAATGCCAAAGACCGCGAATGTCCCTGCAAATCAAACGCTGTCAGCCCATAACCCCGCCCATCATTCGTAGAAAACATCGAGAAATCCCGATTTTTTGCCCGAGGTCGGTATGTAGGGGCCTTCGATTGCAGAATACTCGCAAAAATGCACGTCGCCACCACCCCCACATGGCGCGAACCAAAACAAAAGCGCGGCCTAAAAGGCCGCGCACCATCTTTAATTCAGATTAATTATTGTTCGTTGTGACATCGCCGAGCCCGCAGGGCGGAGAGCAAGCTCCCTCCCGGCGCACTCCGCAGGACGCAAGAAGCCCTCGCCACACGAAGTGCGCAGCGAGGGCTTCTTGCATGTCCGAGGACGCGCCGGGAGGGGGCTTACTCTCTGCCCGGACAGGAAAGGCTAATTACGCGACGGTGTAAACCCAGTTGTGCTTATCCTCAACAGCACCAGACTGGATACCAGTCAGGGTCTCGCGGAGCTTCTTCATCACGGGACCGATCTCGGTGTAGCCAGCCGGGAAGGTCACGGTCTCGTCGGCGCCGTAAACCTTGTTGTCGATCTCGCCAACCGGGGAGATGACGGCAGCGGTGCCGCACAGGCCGCACTCGACAAAGGTACCGGCCTTGACCTCGGCCCACTCGACGGGGCGCTGATCGACGGTCATACCCAGGTCCTGAGCAACCTGAACGAGCGAACGACGGGTGATGGAGGGCAGGATGGAGTCGGTGTGCGACTGCGGAACGACGAGGGTGCCGTCCTCCTTCACGAACAGGACGTTGGCGCCACCGGTCTCCTCGACATAGGTGCGGGACTCGGAGTCGAGATACAGGTTCTCGGCATAGCCCTCGCGATGGGCCTCCATCGTGGGCTTAAGGGACATGGCGTAGTTCAGGCCGGCCTTGATGTTGCCGGTGCCGTGCGGTGCGGCACGGTCATACTCGGAAACGCGCAGCTTGACGGGCTTGAGGCCACCCTTAAAGTACGGACCGACCGGGGTCACGAGAATGCGGAACGTGTACTCAGGAGCGGGAGCCACGCCAATCACGTCACCGGAGCCGATCATAAACGGACGCACGTACAGGGTCGCGCCGGAGCCGAAGGGCGGAACCCAGGCGGCGTTGGCAGAGACGACCTGCTTGACGGCCTCAACGAACTTATCCTTGGGGAACGGGGGCATCTCGAGGCGCTGGGCAGAGTTATACATGCGCTCGGCGTTCATGTCGGGACGGAAGCAGACGATGCCGCCGCCCTCGGCGGTGTAGGCCTTCAGGCCCTCAAAGACCTCCTGGCAGTAATGGAAGATGCCGCCGCACTCGGAGACATGCAGGGTATGGTCGGTGGTCAGGCCGCCCTCGTCCCACTCGCCATCCTTCCAATGGGCCTCGTAGCTGTAATCGGTCTTCATGTAGCCAAAGCCGAGGCTACCCCAATCGATATCCTTCTTCTCGACAGTCATATGTCGCTCCTTACATACACAGTTGCAAACTCGCGAACCCGCACGCAAGGACCGAGGCCGACCGCGTCGCAACGTCACACGCCCGGAGCGTAGAGCCGGACGGGACACGCAAACGGCATCAAAGCCGATGGCACGTCGATTCGCATGCACGAGATTGTACTCCCCGTACGCGTCTGATAAAACGCTTTTCTTTAACTAAGTAAAGTATTTTCATTTGACCGAAACTAAAGAGGCCCGCCACCGTAAGCGGTGACGGGCCTCAACTGCACGGTTTGCGCGCTGGCTCGAACTACGCGTTCTTTTTGCCCAGCTTAGCCTTAACCAGACCGACCACAGTCGGAATGATCGATACGGCAACGATGCCGACGATCAGCAGCTCAAAGTGCTCCTGCACAAAGGGGATGCCGCCAAAGAAGTAGCCCAGCAGCGTAAAGACCGTCGACCAGGTAATGCCGCCCAGCACGTTAAAGATAACGAAGTTGCGCCAGTGCATGCCGCCCATGCCGGCGATAAAAGGCACAAAGGTGCGGATAAACGGGAAGAAGCGACCCAGGAAGATGGCCAGGTGACCCCACTTGTCCAAGAAATCCTCGGACTTTTTGATGCGCTCGGGCGTCATGGCCTTGACCTTGCCCGAAGCGATGATCTTTTTGCCAAAGAAGTGACCGATCATAAAGTTGCACTGATCGCCCAAGATGGCAGCCGCCCATGCGACGGCCAGCAGGGCCACGATGTTAAAGCCACCGTTGTGGGCAAAGAAGCCCGAAGCAAACAGCAGCGAATCGCCGGGAAGGAACGGGAAGAACACCACGCCCGTCTCGATAAAGATAATCAGGAACACGCAGCCGTAGGCCATAAGCGGGCCGGCGGCGATCCAGCTGGCAATCGCGGTGCGCGGGTCTTTGAGCAGCTCGGCGATAAAATTAATGAAACCCATGAAGTAAAACCTCTCAGTTGTGGGCGCGGATACGTCCAAGTTGACCAGTATACGGTTGCGGTGCCCCCTCGTGCGCAACCCCACAAAAGCATGACTCCATTACCAGCAAGTTTGCATAACTGACACCTGTCGCGCAAAGCCGCCAAGATTGTCCTTCCTAATCCCTAGCGAATCGCTATACTTTATTGAATCGCATTGCCATGGCGCTAAGGGAGGGCGGCCGGTGAGCTTTATCAATACCATTCGCGAGGACATCAAGACCGTCCAAGCGCAGGACCCCGCCGCGCAAAACGGTCTGGTCATCTTCCTTTCCTATCCTGGCCTGCACGCCAAGTGGAACCACGTGCCCGAGCACTGGCTCTGGGAGCACGGTCATCGCTCGCTCGCCCGCGTGCTCTCGCAAATCACCCGCCACATCACCGGCGTCGAGATTCACCCCGCCGCACAGATCGGCAAGCATTTCTTTATCGACCACGCCATGGGCGTCGTCATCGGCGAAACCACCGTTGTGGGCGACAACTGTGTGCTTTACCAGGGCGTTACGCTCGGCGGCACCGGCAACGAAACCGGCAAGCGCCACCCTACCCTAGGCAACAACGTCACCGTGGGCACGGGCGCCAAGGTGCTCGGCAACATCCGCATCGGCAACAACGTCAAGATCGGCGGCAACTCGGTCGTCGTCAAGGACGTGCCCGACAACTGCACCGTCGTGGGCGTGCCGGGACGCATCATCAAGCGCAACGGCTGCCGCGTGTTCGAGGAGAGTTTCGACGCCAAGCAGCATCGCGAGTACATGCCCGACGATGCCGCCGAGCAGAGTGCCCTCAACCGCCAGGGCATCACCGAGAACGCCCGCCGCGTCAAGGAACTCGAGCGAGAGGTGGCCGAGCTCAAAGCCCTCGTCGCCAAGCTCGTGGACGAACGCTAGGAACGCAAGCGGCACAAAACGACATCGCCATCAACGCAAGAAGGCGCGCCAGGGAATCCATCCCCGGCGCGCCTTTCTTTTTGATGTGACATGCGGGACTGTCCCTTTGTCACATTAGGCGAACTGACTCAAGTAGAGGTCGGCATAGGCACCCTCGGCAGCCAGCAGTTCCTTATGCGTGCCCTGCTCGATAATGTTGCCGTGATCCATGACCAAGATCAGGTCGGCATCCACGATCGTCGACAGGCGATGCGCGATCACAAAGCTCGTGCGCCCGCGCATAAGCGCGTCCATGGCACGGCCGATGGCAAGCTCGGTACGCGTGTCCACGCTTGAGGTCGCCTCGTCCAGGATGAGAATCGCCGGGTTGTTGAGCAGCACACGTGCGATGGTCAGCAGCTGACGCTGGCCCTGGCTGATGCTTTCGGCATCGTTGGCCACGCGCGTGTCGTAGCCCTGCGGCATGGTGCGCACAAAGAAGTCAACCTGGGCGGCGCGCGCAGCCGCAACAATCTCCTCGCGCGTTGCCTCGGGGCAGCCGTAGGCGATGTTCTCGGCAATCGTGCCGTCGAACAGCCAGGCGTCTTGCAGCACCATGCCAAACTGCTGACGTAGCTCGCCGCGATCCATGCGGCTCGTATCCACGCCGTCGAGCGTAATACGCCCGCCGTCAATCTCGTAGAAGCGCATGAGCAGGTTGATGAGCGTCGTCTTGCCTGCGCCCGTGGTTCCCACCACGGCAATCTTCTGACCCGGCTCGGCGGTAAACGACACGTCGCGCATAAGCGACTTGTCGGGCGAATAACCAAAGCGCACGTGCTCAAAGGAGACGCGACCCTCAACGCGACCCGGCAGCTTGGCGGCCTCGTCCGGCAGCGGATCGGCCTCCATCTCGGGCTCATCGAGCAGGTCGAACACGCGCTCCGCACTCGCCAACGCGCTCTGCAGCGAGTTGAAAGTAAACGACAGCTGCGTCATGGGTTCGGACGCCTCGTAGATAAACTGGAAGAACGCCTGGAACACGCCGACGGTCATGTGACCGGCAACCAGCATGCTGCAGCCCACGAGCGCAATCACGATCTGCGCCAAACGGCCGATAAAGCGCACCGCAGGGCCGACGGCATTGATCATAAAGTCGGCCTTGGTACTCACGCGCGCTAGCTCCCTCGAGGCCTCATGCACTTCGGCAGAACTCTGACGCTCGCGGTTAAACGCGCGAATCACCAGACGGCCCGAGTAGCCCTCCTCGACCGCGCTCGTGATTTTGGACACCCACTCCTGGCGCTCGCCGGTCACGTCATGCGTGCGACGCGAGACCACTTTGGTCATCAGCAGCGACAGCGCCATAAAGAACAAAAAGACGAGCGTGAGCGGCACGCTAAACACGAACATCACACCCACGGCGCCCACCACGGTACCGATCGACACCAGAAGCTGCAGCAAGCCGCGCTGCATACTCTCGGACATTTTGTCCAAGTCGTTGGTCGCACGGCTGACGACCTCGCCGGGACGATGCGCGTCAAAGTAGGCAAGCGGCAGACGGTTGAGCTTTTGTGCGATGCGGTTGCGTAGGCGCAGGTTGAGGCGCTCGGCAACGCTCGACATCAAAAAGCTCTGGAGTGCGTAGAACGAGGCGGCGGCGGTCCAGATCATAAAGTAGATGAAGATGGTCCTGCCGCAGTTCTCCCAGGTGATGTTGAAGGTGGTATCGTTGGCAAACGCCACCTGAATGTGGCCCCACAGCTCATCGATCACCCGGGCGCTATATGCCGGCGCAGCGGTGTTAAAGATGGCATAGAACACAATGCTCGCGAACACGATATAGAAGCGCCAATGGTCGCCGGCAGCCTCGCTCCACAGGCGGCGCACCGTCGCCCAGGTGTCGCGGGGTTTCTCGTCCTCGTCTTCGTCGTCCACGTCGCGCATGCGCTCTGCCTCGGCGCGGGCACGCTCGTCCTCGGCGCGCTCGTTTTCCTCGTAGAGTGCTTGGCGGCGAGCCTCGCGCTCGGCTGCAGCCTTGGCGGCGTCATCCAGCTCGGGTGCCACGGCAGCCGTTTCCTCGACCAGCCCCGCGGCAACGGCGTCATCAACGCCGCCCTGCTTCTTGAGCTCCTCGGTCATGCTACTCACCTCCCTTCATCTGCGATTCCGCGATGGCGCGGTACACCTCGCAGGTTTCCATAAGCTCGTCATGCGTGCCCAGGCCCACGACCTCGCCATCCTTGAGCACCACGATCTGGTCGGCATGCAAAATAGTCGAGATGCGCTGGGCGATGATGAGCACCGCGGCATCGCGCGTCTCGTCCTGCAGCGCATGGCGCAGTGCCGCATCGGTCTTAAAGTCCAGAGCCGAAAAACTGTCGTCGAAGATATACAGATCGGCATGCTTCATGAGTGCGCGGGCAATCGCCAGGCGCTGGCGCTGACCACCCGAGAAGTTCGTGCCGCCCTGGGCCACCGGCGTATCGAGCCCCTGGGGCTGGTCGAGCACAAAGGTGCTCTGGGCAACCTCCAGCGCATGGAGCATGTCAGCCTCGGTCGCACCCTCGTTACCAAAGCGCAGGTTGCTCGCCACCGTACCCGAGAACAGCCACGCCTTCTGCGGCACGTAAGCGATATGCCCGCGAATCTCACCTTGCGAAAGGTCGCGCAGATCGACGCCGTTCAGGCGAATGGTGCCCTTCGTGGCATCGTGGAAACGCAACAAGAGCTTGGCCACCGTTGACTTGCCCGAGCCCGTTGAGCCCACGATCGCGGTCGTCTGTCCGCGGCGGCAGGTAAAACTCAGGTTGCACAGGGTGTCCTCGTCGGCATCGTCAAAACGGAACGACATGTGGTCGAACACAGCCACCACGTCGGCCCCATCTGCGGACTCAGGCGCCCCGTCGCCCAGCGTAGCCTTGCCGTCTACAATGCTCGGCTTGATTTCGAGCACCTGCTGTGCACGGTTCAGGCATGCGGCGGCGCGCGGGAGCGTCAGAATCACCATCTGCGCCATCATCACAAAGAACAGGATCAGGATCGCGTACTCCAGCACGGCCGAGATGCTACCGATTTGCATGGCGTGGACGCCCACGCTGTTGCCGCCCACCCACAGCACCGCCACCTCGGCGATGTTCATCAAAAAGAAGCTGGAACTGTCGAGACCCACAAACAGGTGGTTGACCTTGATGGCGTTGGCCGCGTAATCGCTAAACACCTCGTCCAGGCGCTGCTCCTCGTGGCGCTCCTTGTTAAATGCGCGGATGACGCGCACGCCCACGATGTTCTCGCGCAGCACCACGTTCATGCGGTCGATAAAGCTCTGCAGGCGCATAAAAATCGGCGCGGCGTTAGCCACCGTAAAGACCGCCGCCACCAGCACGATCGCAACCACCACGCCCAGCAGCGTGCCCATGGCGGGATCGATGAACCAAGCAAAAATGATGCCTGCCACGGCCAAGAACGGCACCGGCAGCACCAACTGAATCGTCTGCAGGATCGCTTGCTGAATCACGTTGATGTCGTTGAGCGAGCGCGTGATCATCGAACCCGTGCCAAAGCGCTCAAAGTCGCTGGCCGCGAGTTCGAGCGACTTGTCGTACACGGCATTGCGGATATCGCAGGCTACGTTGGCGGCCAGGCGCGCCGAAAGATAGCAGCCCAACACCGTGCCGCCGCTGGCCATGCCGGTCGCGATAAGCATATACAGGCCGTTGCGTAAAATATAGTCGACATCGCCCGTGGTAATACCGGTGTTGACCATGTTCGCCAGCATCGTGGGAACCAACAGCGTACCGACGTTATCTATCAGCACCGCAAACAGCGTCACCGCAATCAGACCGCGGTACGGCCTCATAAACCTCATTAAGAGTCGCATGTGTCCCCCTCGCCCTTATCGTCAGCCTCGTTCTCGGCGGCCACTTGCCGTTTAAATGCCTCGCACTCTTCGTTAAGAACATGGGAGAACTTACCGACCAAGCGCATAATCTCGCGCTGCTCCCACAGCTCGAGCGCCTCGAATGCCTGTTGCTCGGCTTTTTGCGCCGGCAACGCGTAGCGCTTGGCAAACCGCACGCCTTCTTCGGTCAGTCGCACAACCTTGTTCTTACGACTGCCCTCGGCAAACTCCAACGTCGCAAGCCCTCGCGCCCTAAGCGTCTTAATCGCCGAATTGATGGTCTGTTTGCTGTAGAACCATTCACTCGTCAGCCGACTCACGGCAACGCTTCCGCCCGCCGCACTCGTGTCGACGAGCATCCAGTAGGCGCAGTCCGAAAGACCGCAGGCGCGCGCGAACTCCGAATAGACACGGTCAAGCCCGTTGAGCATCCGGTCGAAATCGACCAGGCTAACTGCACTATTCATCTCTCCCACCATTCGATAGTCCGAGTTTTGACCAATTTATATCTCTACATTAGTCCGAGTTTTGACTATCGTCAATAAGCTCGTTGTTTATGGTCGTCCCTACATAAGCATATCGACAAAAAAGACCGCCGGCGCGGGGGCGGCGCCGGCGGTTGCGAGAGAATATCGATTGTTGGCTGTTACGCAGCGACGGCCTCATAGACCGTAGCGCCCGAGAAGCTGTCATGCAGGCTCTTGCCGGCAATCCACGGCAGCTCGACGACCTCGCAGACCGTGTTGACCAGCTCGGAGCAGTCAGTAAAGTGGCCCTTATCGTTGAGGGCCTCGCAATCCTGAACACGCCAATAGCCATCGGTGTGCGTGATGTAGTACTCGTGATCGTTGATCGACACGAAAGCGCGCGTCTTGGAACGCAGCAGCTTCAGAAATCCTTCGAAATCGGTCTCGACGACATCTCCAGCCTGGAACATGATGTTACCTCCTGGCCCGGCGCCACCACGGCGCATTGATAAACGTTGGTGCTCCTTTAGTAAAACCTTTATCAGAGGTTATGCGTTCGTCATTTAGGCAAGTGGTAAAAAACCGCAGGGTAGACGGGATAAAACGTTTAACCATCCCATTTGTTTGTCACATTCTGAAGGTACTTTTATGCAAACCTACTTTCCCAATTGGAATCTATCCTTTTGGCCGGGCAATTGACCGTCTATCGTTTAAGCCCGACGGGTATGAACGGGGCATCTGCAACGCCACCGCGAGGAGACACCATGGAGACTATCGAAGCACTCATTCACCGCCGCAGCTGCCGCAAATACAGCGATCGTCCCGTCGAGGCCGAAAAGCTTGCACGTATTATCGAAGCCGGCCAATATGCACCGAGCGGCATGGGCCGCCAGCCGGTGACGTTTGTCGCCGTCACCGACCCCGCGACCATCGAGCGTCTCTCGAAGCTCAACGCCCAGGTCATGGGCAGCAACAGCGACCCCTTCTATGGCGCCAAGACCGTTGTGGTGGTGCTGGTTGACCGCAGCGTGCCCACACATCTGGAAGACGGCTCGCTCGCCATGGGCAACCTGCTCAACGCGGCTTATGCACTGGGCGTCGATTCGTGCTGGATTCATCGCGCGCATGAGGTCTTTGACTCGCCCGAGGGCCTGGAGCTGCTGGTCAGCTGGGGCCTGCCCGCCGACGGCAGCCTGCGCGGTGTCGGTAACTGCATTCTTGGCTACGCCGAGGACACGCTACCCGAGGCAAAGCCCCGCCGCGACAACGTGGTATATGTGAAGTAGTACAGGAGCGTCAGCAGGGGTAGCTAATTTGGGACGGGGCTATTTTAGCTACCCCACTCGCAACTTATATTGACGTCGCCGTTGTCGTCGTTTCGTTCGTGTGAGTCGTTTCGGCGTCGCCGCCTTGCTCGTCTTCGTCCTTTTGAGCATCTGCAATAGTGGAGGCCGCCGCAACGATGCCGCGCTGGGGCGCGACGCCCATCTGGGTCTGAGCGCCCTCAACAACTTCTGTGCCTGCATGCGCGAGCTCGGGCGATTTAAACACTGCGTCCAAGTTGGCGCCACCGCCGGCGTAGCCAAGCGCAGCGAGTGCGATGACGATCACCGCAACGACGACCGCGATCGGAACATAACGATGCCAACCAGCCGGATTGAGTCCGCTGCGGCGAGCCGCCCCTCGGCTGATGTAACCGAGCGTTCCGTCGTGCTTGAGCTTTGAGCCCACCACGTGTTTGCGGCCCCACAGCGAGGACTCTGCCTGCATGGCCAAGCGGGCGCTTGCCGAAGGATAGCCGTATTTAGTGCGCTTGAACGAGCCATCAAACCCCGAGGCGTGTTTACCCCACGTCACCGATGTCGTGCGTCGGTTGACCGGCGCGGCACTCCGCCTTCTGCGGCTCGGTTTTGAAGTCTCAGCCATATGCCCTCGCACGCCGTAACCAAATCGAAACAATAACGCTTTGGACTGTAGCACACGCGTCGCGCGCGGTCACGGGCGCCTCGCTCAACGGTCATCGTCCTTCAGCAAGCGCCACAGCGTTGTACGGCTTATGCCCAGCACCTCCGCCGCACGGGTTCGGTTGCCGTGGAGATGATCTACAACCAGATGCGCGATATCTCGCTCGGTATCGGCCAGCGGTCGCAGGATATACAGGTCACTTTCGAGCGTCGGGGCGCCAAAGGCTGCGGTCTTAATCACGTCCTCTTGGACGAGCACTTCCTCCGCCACAGCGCGGTCCACCGTGCCCGCCCCCACCAATATATACAGTCGTTCCGAGACCTCGCGGAGCTGCAGATAATTGCGCGGCCAGCGGTAAGCATCGAGCGTCTTCGTCGCCGCGGTAGACAGCGTGGGTGTTGCCGTCCCAAATGCGTCAGCGAGATATTCCAAATAGCGCGCAACCTTCGTCGACGCGGCTCCCTGCTCGGCGATTGCCGGCGCCACGCTCACCGCACAGGCGAAGCGCTCGGTCACAAAGGCGGCTTGATCACTTTCGCTGCCGCCCGGCATGTCATTCGCCGTCAGCACCACATGGCAGCGCGTCGCCAACGCGGTGTCGGCCATCGTGGAAACGAGCTCGCGGAGGCGCTGGGGGCCAACCGCATTCCAGCCCTCAATGCAAAGTGTCAGCCCCGTTTGGAACAGCGGCGATTCGGAGCTTTTGAGCACATGGCGCCAACCGCGATCGGTGAGTTCATCGAGCGCAACGGAAACAAAGGGCTGATCGGCAAAAGGACCGTCCAGATAGAGGCGCTTGGCGATCTCGACCTGACCCGCTCCCAGCTCGCCCTCGAGCATAAGGGGCACACCGCGCGCGTAGCTCTCGGCAACCGGCGCAGCCACCGAGGCCGCCCCCTCAACGATGCCGTACGCGCTCGATTCGTAGCGGGCCTCAACTTCGTCGGCGTTGAGCCACTCGATGCCCGCATGCGCCGCGGCGCCGCGCACCTCGCGGACCACGACGGCCCAAAGACCCCCGCCCTCTTTGTCGGTGGGGCGAACGGTCAGGCTCAGGCGCGTACCCGCACGCCCCATAACCAGACGCGCACCGTCTCCTATACGGTCGAGGCGCTCGGCAACAAAAGCCGCCACATCCCGCTCAAGCGCCGCGTCATTCATGGTCGAGATCGCGACGTCCCCACGCGCATCGATTGCCAATGCCGAGGCCCCGGCAGCAGCCAGGGCCTCGGTCAAGATGTTCAGCTTGGCATCGCTATCCATGATTTGCCCCTGTCCGCGGCGACGTGCAACCGCCGACGGTCACACGACCGAGTGTTTCAAAATTGAACGATATTGCTCACCAAACACTATAGGGCAGAAAGCGCCGTCCTGCGAGTATAGGTGTTGCCCCGCATCGCCATCCTGGCGGGGCGATAAGAGCTCTTCGGGACTTATAAACCTGCGGACAAGCCATACCCGCAAGAGCTCCTATCGCTCCACCGCAGGCTTGCGCTCACCGGCAACCAGCACGCAAATAAGCCACTTCTCTACCAGATTCCCAGCACGTGCTGCATTCCCAAACTCATGCATGCAATGCCAATCCAGCAGCAAAAGCCCAATGCGATGGGCTTGCCGCCCTTTTTGACCAGCTCGACGATATCGGTATTAAAGCCAATAGCCGCCATGGCCATCACAATAAAGAACTTCGACAGCTCCTTGATGGGCGCCGTAATGGACGCGGGAAGCTGAAGCACCGTGGTGATTACGCTCGCCAGCACAAAGAACAGCACAAACATGGGAAACGCGCGTTTAAGCGAGAACGTGCTTCTGGCGTCGCCGCCGGCCTTGCGCGCCAGATGCATCTGCCAGCATGCGAGGACCAACGTGATGGGGATAATGGCCAGCGTTCTGGTGAGCTTGACCACCGTGGCGCTCTCGAGCACATTGGCGCCGGGATGCATGCTGTCCCAGGCGCTCGCCGCAGCCGTTACGGACGAGGTGTCGTTGATGGCGGTGCCGGCAAACAGGCCAAAGCCCTCGTTGGTCAGCCCGAGCATGCCGCCGAGCGTCGGAAACACGAGCGCCGCGATAACGTTAAACAGGAAGATGACCGAAATGGCCTGGGCAATCTCGCGATCGTCGGCGTCGATGACGGGTGCGGTCGCGGCGATGGCAGAACCGCCACAAATCGACGAACCCACACCCACAAGCGTCGCAATCTTACCCGGCACGTTCATAACGCGGCAGAGCACAAAGGCGATGACAAGCGAGGTCGAGATCGTCGCCACGATAATCGGCAGCGACTGGGCGCCCTTGGACAGGATCTGGGAGAGGTTCATGCCAAAGCCAAGCAGGATAACCGCGTACTGCAAGACTTTTTTGGACGTATAGGTAACGCCGGCGGCGAGCTGTTCGCGACGATTCTTGGGAAAGACGAGCGCCAGGACCATGCCAAAGAGGATGGCAAATACCGGACCGCCGACCACCTCAATTTGTTTGCCGAGCAACGTCGCGGGAATGGCGATGATCAGGCAGAACAAGACGCCTTTCCAGCGCTCGCGTACGATATTTGCCAGTTGCATATGGGATTCCTTCTTTCTATTTCACGTTTGCGACGGCTTATGATACGGCAACATTGAGCGCAGCCTTGCGCAAACACAGACTAAGATGCCGCAATAGTTCTCAGGCAACAGCCGAATTACCCACCGCGGAGAGCTGATTCGCGGCATAATTAACAACTGACATATGAGTTTGATAGAACAGTTGCGAGGCGCTATGGAAGAATCGATGCACGTCGGCGAGCAGGAAACGAGCCTACAGGACCAGTCCTACCACACCATTCGACGCAAAATCGTCTACCTGGACTACAAGCCGGGCGAAAAGCTGGGCGTCAAGCAACTTTGCGACGACCTGGATATGGGTCGCACGCCCGTGCGCGAGGCTTTGGTTCGCTTGGCGCAGGAAGGCCTGGTGCGCACCGTGCCCCAGAGCGGCACCTATGTCTCGCCCATCAACCTCACCCTTGCCGAGAGTGCCTGTTACATCCGCGAACATCTGGAAAAGCAGGTGATCGTGGAATGCTGTGCGCGCGCCACGTCGGCCGGCATCGAGCAGCTCGACCGCGCCATCGCGCTGCAGGAAAAGGCCATGGCCGAAGAGGATCGCATCGGCTTCTTTTTGAGTGACAACCTCATGCATCACATGATTTTTAGCATCGCATGTCGCAGCACCGTGTGGTCGTGGCTCGAAGAGACCAATGCCGACCTGGAGCGCTTCCGCTGGCTGCGCGCTGCCACGCAGGTTCTCGACAATCAGGACATCGTGAACGAACACAAGCAGATTCGCCGCGCTATCGCCGGTCGCGACCCCATCGAAGCGAGCTTTTTGGTCAGCAAGCACCTGCATATGATGTTCCGCAACCAGACCGAGGTTCTGGACCAGTTCCCCGAGTACTTCGAGACCAGCAAGCTCCGCTAACCTGCCAAAAAGGGACAGGTTCATTTTGGCAGGTTTTATCTGGTCAAATGAAACAAGGCCCGACTCCGCCACAACGGAGCCGGGCCTTAGTTGTTAGAACGACGGAACTCGATTACTCGACAGTAACGCTTTTCGCCAGGTTGCGAGGTTGGTCAACGTCGCAACCGCGCAGGATGGCCACCTCGCGGGCGAGCAGCTGCAGCGGAACGCTCGCCGTGATGGGGCTGAACACGTCGCGGACTGCCGGCACGCGGATGATGCAGTCGGCGATCTTGTTGATCTCCTCGTCGCCCTCGGTGGCAACGACGATGACCTTGGCGCCGCGTGCCTTGCACTCCATAAGGTTCGACACGGTCTTGTCGTAGGTGGCACTCTTGGTGGCCACAGCGATGACAGGGAAGCCCGGGTCGATCAGGGCAATGGGGCCATGCTTCATCTCACCGGCGGCATATGCCTCGGCGTGCAGGTAGCTGACTTCCTTGAGCTTGAGCGCACCCTCGTAGGAAATAGCGGCACCCATGCCACGGCCCACGAACAGTGCGGACTGCGCGTCCTTGCACAGCAGGGCAGCCTCATGAACGGCCTCGGTTTGGGTATCCAAAATCCACTGGATCTGCTCGGCCGTATCGGAAAGCTCGCGGAACAGCATGCGCGCCTGCTTGGTGGTCAAGCGGTACTTGACCTGCGCCAGCAGCAGGGCCAAAAGCGTAAGGCTCACGACCTGGCCGATAAAGCTCTTGGTCGAGGCGACCGCGATCTCCTTGTTGGCCTTGGTGTAGATGACGCCGTCGCTCTCACGCGCCACGGGGCTGCCCACCACGTTGGTGATGCCGAAGACCTTGGCACCCTTGATGCGCACGTCGCGAATGGCGGCAAGGGTATCGGCCGTCTCGCCCGACTGGGACACGGCAACGACAAGCGTCGTCGGCGTGATGATGGGGTTGCGATAACGGAACTCGCTGGCCGCCTCCACCTCGGTGGGGATGCGAGCCCAGCCCTCAATGAGATTCTTGGCAATGAGGCCAGCGTGATAGCTGGTGCCGCAAGCGATCACGTAGACGCGGTCGATGTCGTTGAGTTCCTCGAGCGAAAGGCCCAGCTCGTCGATGTCGAGCTCGCCGGCCGGCGTCATACGACCGACCAGCGTGTCGCGCACGACGCGCGGCTGCTCGTGGATTTCCTTGAGCATAAAGTCGGGATAACCGCCCTTTTCTGCCATGTCCAGGTCCCAGTCGATGTGGGTGACCTTGGGCTCGATAACGTTGCCGGCCTCGTCGGTGTACTCGACGCCTGCGGGCGTGAGCTTGGCAAACTGACCGTCCTCGAGCACCACGACATCGCGGGTGGCGTCGATGAGCGCGATGACATCGGAGGCAACATAGGCGCCGGTCTCGCCCGCGCCGACCACGATCGGGGAATCCTTGCGGGCCACGGCGATCACGCCGGGCTCGTCAGCGCACACGGCGGCCAGACCATAGGCACCGACCACGTGGGTGCACGCCTCGCGCACGGAGGCCATCAGGTCGTGCGTCTCGGCATAAGCCTCTTCGATCAGATGCGCGAAGACCTCGGTATCGGTCTCGCTCTTAAAGTGGTGGCCGCGACCCTCCAGCTCTTCGCGCAGCTCGGCGAAGTTCTCGATGATGCCGTTGTGGACGATGGCGATACGACCGTCGCAGCTGGTGTGGGGGTGAGCGTTAACGACGGAGGGCTTGCCGTGGGTGGCCCAACGGGTGTGGCCGATACCGCAGGTAGCGTCGCTGTCGATGCTGGAAAGCTCGCTCTCCAAGCCCGCGACCTTGCCCACGCGGCGGATGACATCGAGGTGCGCCGCGGCGCCCTCGCCCACCTCGAGCGCGACGCCCGAGGAGTCATAGCCGCGATACTCCATACGCTTGAGGCCCGTGACCAGGATGTTCTTTGCAATATCAGAGCCGGTGTAGCCGACAATTCCGCACATAGGATAAATCCCTTCGTCCGCTTGACTGCAAAACGTCCACGCACAGGGGGCGCTGAGACGCATAACGTTCGAGTATTGTACTCACGCAAACGCAAGCTGATATACCAGAAGTGGTATCTCAACTTAGATACCACCCGATGCACACACGTCCAGCCGGTCCAAACCACCACAATGGGGACAGGCACCTTCGTGGTGGTCGCGCTGGCAACGGCGTTTCCCCAGATAAAACCTGCCAAAAGAAACCTATCCCTTTTTGGTAGGTTTAGGATGCTACAATCTGGCTTGTACTTGAAACGCATCAAAGGGGCCGCTATGGCAAAGGTAAAAATCAGCGACGTCGCGCGCGAGGCCGGGGTTTCGTTGGGCACGGTTTCCAACGCGCTCAACCACCCCGAAAAGCTGCGCCCCGAGACCCTCAAGCTCATCAACGAGACCATCAATCGCCTTGGCTACCTGCCCAACCAAAGCGCTCGTCAGCTCGCGGGCGGCGCCACCAAGTCCTTTGGCCTGGTGCTCCCCCGTCTCGATCACGGCTTTTCGCTCCAAATCGCCAGCGGCGCCCACAACGAGGCCCGCAAGCACGGCTACGACTTGCTCATCGCCAACGCCGATAACGACGATATTCTCGAAGACCATTACCTGCGCTATTTTATGGGCACGCAGATGTCCGGCGTCATGGTTCAGCCCATGGCGTCCCCCGACTGGCATCCGGCCATGACTAAAATGCCCGTGCCGATCGTCCATCTGGACATCCATTGCTCCGAGCCCGGCTACTACGTAGCGGCCGACAACGAGGCCCAGGGTCGCATCATTGCCGAACTTGCCATCGCCCGCGGCGCACGCCATATCACCGTTGTGGGTAGAGCAGCATTTATGCAACTCACCCTGCGCGTCCTTGGCATTCACAAGGCCCTCGCCCTGCACCCCGATATCAAGATCGAAGTCATCGACGCCGGCGAATGGAATACCGCCGCCGACGGCTACGGCATCGGCGCCCAAATCGCCGCGCGCCCCGCCGACGAACGCCCCGATTTTGTCGTCGGTCTGACCGACGTGCTGGCCTCGGGCGTCATCTCGGCGCTGGTCGACAAAGGCATCGCCGTCCCCGGGCAAGTACGCGTAGCAGGTTGCGATGGCAACCCACTCGCTTGGAGCGGATCGGTCCCGCTCACTACGGTAGCGCCCCCGGGCTACGAGATTGGCCGCAAGGGCGTTCAATTGCTCATGGAGCAAATCGAGAACAAGGTCCCGACAAAGACCAGGCATATCCACGTCAGCTCTGCCGCGCGCACCGTCACCGCGGTCACGGCCATCGAGGACATCAACCGCCTAGAACTCGTGCGGCCGTTCCTGCTGGAACGCGCCAGCACCCAGGCAAGCAGCCAGACCGACGCCACGGCCATCAACCTCGGTGCGTATCTATAGCACGCCCGCAAGTATGCTAAGTCGCCGCTCAAGCAAAAGGGGCCCGACCATTGCCGGACCCCTTTTGCTTGAGCGCAAACGTGGGCAATTGCTCGTTTCAACACCGCAATTGTCTAGCGCACGGCCTTGACCGCCGCCGCCAGATCGAACAGCGTATCGAGCACGGCCTCGCAGCCATCCACCACGTCCTGCGGCAGCGGCACGATATCGGGGACGGCGAAGACATGGCATCCGGCCGTGATGCCCGAGACGCAGCCGTTGCGCGAATCCTCGACCACGGCACATTCCTCGGGAGCAAAGCCCGCGCGCTCGCAGGCGAGCAGATACATCTCGGGGTCGGGCTTGCCGTGCACGACGTCCTCGCCACACGTTACCGTTTCAAACTTGTCAAAAAGACCGACCATCTTAAGGTTGCGCTCGGCCGTAACGAGGCGCGACGACGTCGCTAGGCCCACGTGATAGCCCGCAGCTAGCAGCTCGTCTAGGCACTCGGCGGCGCCGGCCTTAAGTTCCAGTTCGGTCTTGACCATCTCGTCGCGAATCTCCTTGTGGCGACGATAGATCGCCTCGGTGGTTTCGTGGCTGCCATAATGCTTATCGAGGATGTCCATAACATCGGGCAGCGTGCGGCCGATAAACTGATGGATCAGCGCTTCATCAATCGCGAGCCCCAGCTCAGCGGCGCCTGCCTTCCAGGCCTTAATCCCCAAACGCTCGGTGTCGACCAGCGTTCCGTCCATGTCAAAAATAACAGCCTTGATCATATCGGCCCCCTCACCGGATTGTGTTACTGTCACTCTACCGCACTTTACAAACTTGTATATAACGTATATAGCATATTGCACTTTCGTTACATAGATAGAAGACTTATGGCAAGTAACGCATTAGGATTATAGTTTTCGACCGAGTGCTCAACGATAAGGATCGTTTCATGATTTTAGACACCACGGCACCCGCAGAGGAGCTTCAAGACAAGCTATCGGCGCTCGAACAGCTGCTTTTGGCATACGGGCGCGTGGCTATCGGGTTTTCCGGTGGCGTCGACAGCAGCTTTTTGGCCGCCGTATGCGCCCGCATCATGCCTACCGATACCCTCCTCGTCCATCTCACTACGCCGCTCATCGGCACGCCCGAGCAGGCTTCGTTTGAGCAGTCCGTTGATGGGCAGGCCAATGAGGGGCCGCATTTTAAGCTCCCCGTGCTCAATCTTTCGGTGGATCAGCTGCAACTCCCCCAAGTAGCCTGCAACGATGCTAATCGCTGCTACCACTGCAAGCACGCTGGCTTTACCGCCATCGTCAACCACGCCAAGTCGCTCGGCTTTCCCACCGTCATCGATGGCAGCAATGCAAGCGATCGCGGTGACTACCGTCCCGGCATGCGCGCGGCAGAGGAGCTCGGCGTACGCTCGCCCCTTATGGAGGTCGGCTTTACTAAAGACGAAGAGCGCGAGCTGCTGCGCGCATGGGGCTATCCCGTTTGGAACCTGCCGGCGGGAGCATGTCTTGCCACCCGCGTCCCCACGGGCGAGGAGCTTACGCGCGAGAAGGTCGATTTAATCCGCGCCTGCGAGGATTACCTGCACGATCTTGACTTAGCTCAGGTCCGCGCACGCCTGGTCGGCGGCTGCATGCATATCGAAGCCGCGCCCGCAGATGTCGCCAAGATCGCCGCCCTCGGCGGTGCCGCCGTCGACGACAAGGGCAAGACCCCGCTGCCCGCCGCTATCGAGTCCGCGCTGCGCGAGCTGGGCTGCGACCATATCTCCCCCGAGGTCACCCCCTACATCCACGGCAACATGAATCAGTAACCTGCCAAAAAGGGACAGGTTTATTTTGGCAGGTTTTATCTGGGGAAATATCGCGAGGCAGTCGCCCCTCTAGCGCCCATCTAACTTCGAGAGACACTAGAGGGGCGGTCCGGCTGCATCTACTTCTTCCGATATCGGCGATTGTGGCTCGTCGATGAACCCATTACCTCAATGAGTCCTTTATCTGCCATTTTTGGCAGATGGTAACGGACAGACGAAATTCTGACCCCCGATGCAACCGCTATTTCTCGCGCCGTCATATCCACTTCGGCGCTGAGAGCCTCCAGGATCCTATCCGCCGTCGAAGCTGACGATTCTCTGTTCATATCGATAATTTCATACGTGTCTTTGCCGCATTTTGACAGGACATGTTTATCCACAAGGTCCCCGCAGATCAGGCGAATGTCATCCGAATCCCACTTCAGGGCCTCTCGTATTTTTTGAACATCGCATACGCACCCATGCTCCCGCATAAACATGAGCAGTGTTTCCTCGCGATCCGTCAGCTCGGTGCCCACATGGCTCTGAATCCACGTGCGGTTTTCAGCAAGCTCCGCCCCGTGCCGGGAAAGCAGCACCGTAAACGAATCGGCCTTAACGATAAATTTCGGCCTGCCAAGCGAACGAGACTCCATCTCGCGAATCATAGCCGGGATACCAGATCCCTGGCTTTCCGCAACGGCCCCCTCGGCATGCTCTAACGGCGTCGCCCCCATTAGGCTCATGAGCTTTGAGTTTCGGCAGCGCGATTCCCCGTCTGCAAGATTGTCCACCGTCTTTCCGCCCCAAAGCCCGCCAGGGTTTTTGATCTCTATTCTGTCTGGATAGATATCGACACTCACGGCCTGCCCCACAAACATGGGCGAATATTCTCGATGGATGCAGGCATTTGCCAAGGCCTCGCGCAAAACCTCCTGGGGAACTTCCCAATCATCCCTTCTGCCAGCGCCTTGCACTATCGCCGCTTTGCGCAAGTTTCGTCCAATCGCGGCAAGGGCATCTTCGATGCAAGCCGGAATCGGGCCATCGCACAACTGGCGGTCAATAAACCGGGGTTGCCCGGGTGCAGATTTTTCCACATCGGAATGAACGGCGACATCGATCATCAGTTTGGGATAGAACTGCTGGGGGTAAATTCCCGCCGACAGAAGCCCCGCGAGCTTCACGGCACCATCCTTTGTAGTGATATTGAGTCTGACCAGCTGCTTTTCCAGCGTATCGGCCCCGCGCAAAACGCGCGGGGTCTGCAGCCGGCGATTTGCGATAATAGACCGCACGACATCTGGATCCAAATCCTCGACCGTTGCCTCCGAAACCACCGTGTCGTCTGCATCGCTCGGAAGCAACGCACTCTGCAGCTCATATAGCTCAGCGGGTGACATCTTGATATCTTTATCATCCACGCGCTTGTAGCTACCGTTCTGCACGCCGCGCGCGCCGATATAGCAAGGCTTCGCTTTAAGCTCAAGTTCAAAGATGCGCACCAGAAGCACCTGGAGCCCGTCGACCTCGCCTCGATCAAGCTCGTACCGCGGCGCATGGGTCACCACTGCCGCTGAGCCTCCGTCTCCGATACCCGAAACAAACTGATCGCGCACCCTATCGATAGCAAAGTTAGCCGAAGGAACAAATCCTTCGGCTTCGTTCAGGCCCAAAATAATGAGCCCACCCGCAGTGTTCGCAAAAGCGCTCACTGTCTCCCATACGTCTGCGCTCAATTTATTCGTGCAGGCTTTAACTTCTACCGATGCGTCATCAGTCCCTCGCCTGCGAAGGCGCTCAACGATAAGGCCAAGGGGTTCATCCAGCAGCATTGACATTCCGTCTCTCTAAAACGATAGATTTATCTCTCTAAAGTATAGTATATCTCTCTAACTTTAGAGAGATAAGCACCTTATTTTAGAGAGACATTTAGAGAGATGTATCGAATTCACTGTTAGATTGCCCAATGTTATCTCTTTAACTGACTTTCTCTTTATAGAGACATTTAGAGAGACGAGCGCGACCTCTCTAATCATGGGTTCTTCTTTTTAAAGTGCACACATCCTAACCGTGCCCTAAGTTGCGGTGAAATAGCTCACGATTAACCTACCAAAAAGGGACAGGCTTATTTTGGCATGTTTTATCTGGAGAAACGCCGACTGATTCCATGTACACAACCGCCGCAGCTCCATATGAGGCAAATGAATCAGTAACGTCTATCCCAAATCTTGAGTATTTGTTCGACAGAACGGCCCCTGCCGGCTCCTGCTAGACTGGTAGATTCCCAACCGTCCATCCAGGAGCCGCAATGTCGCGCAAGTCCGCCTACAAGCAAGTACTTTCCATCGGCACCGCCGTGGTGCTGGGGTTTGCGTTGTTCACAGGGTCGCTCGACGGAGCGCCCAAGTTGTTGTCGCCGCAAAGCGATGAGCAGGCGACGGCTCTGGCCGAAAAACAAAACGAGAGTCCCAGCCGCACCGACGACGAGGCAGACCTGGTTGCCCGGCTCGAATCGGGAACAGCGAGTTCCTCGGACTCTCAAAATAGCCAAAACTCTGGCGATGGCTCCGATTCCGCCGCAACCGACACCGGCGACGGCGCTTCCGCGGACAGCGCCGCCACCCCCATCGACGAGGTCGAAAACCCCGACCTCAACCGCGCCCGCGGTGTTTATCTCAGCAGCATTCCCGACTATGCCGGCAACCCCTACGTTGCCCTTCGCGCCGACAGCACGCACCCGCTCGGCACACCATCATTCACGCTCGATGAATACGAGCGCGCTACAGAAGAGGGCTGCTTTAAGAAGTTCTCCAAGCTCGACAGCCTGGGCCGCACCCGCAAAGCACTCGCCTGCGTGGGCCCCGAATCACTCGGTCAAGGCGAGCGCGGCGATATCTCGCGTATCCATCCTGCCGGTTGGCACCAGCAGCGCTACGACTTTATTCCGGGCCAGAGCCTCTACAACCGCTGCCACCTTATCGCCTGGTCGCTCTGCGGCGAAAACGCCAACCGCAAAAATCTCCTCACCGGCACGCGCTATCTCAACGAAACGGGCATGCTGCCGTTTGAGGAGCAGATTCTCGGCTACATCCGCGACACGGGCAACCATGTGCTCTACCGCGTCACGCCCATGTATAACGAAGAGGAACTTGTCTGCCGCGGTGTGCGCCTTGAGGCGCAATCGGTCGAGGACCACGGCAAGACCCTGTGCTTCCACGTGTACTGCTATAACCTACAGCCGCACGTTCAGATCGACTACGTCACCGGCCGCAACCAGGCCTCGGGGAACTAGCCCCAAGCCACGACAAGAACCGATTTGCAACCCCACCGGGGACCAAAAAGGGCCTCCCCGGTTACCCAAGGCGGCCCTTTCGTCAGCACCTACATTGCAGGCAAAATCACACGCTACTTGGCGCGACCCTCCTCATAGCGCTCGACCAGCTTGGCTTGAACGTCATAGGGAACCTGCTCATAGCCAGCGGGCTTCATGGTAAAGTCGCCCGTGCCGCGCGTGATAGAGCGCAGGCGCGTCGAATAATCCGTCAGCTCGGCCAGCGGCGCCTGGGCAATGACCACGGTATCGCCGCGCTCATCGGTCTCCATACCCGTCACGCGACCGCGCGAGGCCGAGATGTCGCCCATCACGGCGCCGGCGTAGCTCTCGGGGATAGTCACCGTGATTTCCTCGATGGGCTCCAGCACCACCGGGTCGGCATCGGCGCATGCCTTGCGCAGACCGATGCGAGCCGCCGCGCGGAACGCCATCTCGTTGGAGTCGACGCTATGATACGAGCCGTCATACACAGCCACGCGAATGCCCGTGAGCGGGTAGCCGGCAATGATGCCGTCCTTCATGGTCTCCTGGACACCCTTGTCCACGGCGGGGATCAGCGAGCGCGGGATGCGGCCACCCACGACCTCGTCAACAAACTCATAGCCGTCGCTCGTGCCGTCGGGCCCAATGAGCGGCTCCACGCGCAGCCAGCAGTCGCCGTACTGACCGGCGCCGCCGGTCTGCTTCTTGTGGCGACCCTGGGCGCTTGCCGTGCGGCGGATGGTCTCGCGATACGGAATGCGGATCGGCACGCTCTTTGCCACAACCTTGGTACGGTCCTCCAAACGGTTGAGCAGCACCGAAACCTGCGCCTCACCCACGGCGGAGATGATAGTCTGGCCCGTCTCCTCGTCGCGGTCGATGCTCATGGTCGGATCAGCCTTGCAGGCCTTCTCGATAAACGTGTAGAGCTTCTCCTCGTCACCGCGATTCTCGGCCTCGATGGCAATGCGGTACTGCGAGTTGGGGAACTTAAACGCCGCAGCCTCGACCTTGCCGGTAATCGAGAGCGTATCGCCCGTCTCGGCCGCCAGCTTGGGTGCCACGATGATGTCACCGGCATAAGCGTGGCCAACCTCGGTCATATCGCGGCCGCACATCACATACAGGTGGGCCAGACGATCGCTCTTGCGGGTACGCGCGTTGATCAGCTCAAGGCCCGGCTCAAGCGTGCCCGTCAGCACCTTGATAAAGCTGATGCGGCCCTGCTGCGGATCGGCCAGCGTCTTAAACACAAACGCCACCGGACGATCATCGTCGCTCGAAATCTTGAGCGAATCGCCGTCGATGAGCGGCATCTCGCCGTAGTCGGTCGGCGCCGGGAAGTACGTCGCGATGTCGTCCATCAGCGAGTTGACGCCCTGCTCCTTAATGCAATCGCCCGCAAAGACCGGCACAAAGATGCGCTCGGCGATCGCCTTCGACAGCAGGCCTTCAAGCTCCTCCTGCGTCAGCGTCTCCTCGCCTTCCAAGTACTTCATCATCAGCTCATCGTCGGCCTCGGCCACCAGCTCGCACAGATGGTCATGGGCTTCCTCGGCCTGGGCACGATACTCCTCGGGAATCTCCGACTCAACGGCTTCGGTGCCGTTGCAATGGCGCGCCTTCATGCGCACCAGGTCGATGATGCCGTCAAAGTCCTCGCCCTCGCCCCAGGGAAGGGTCACGGCGCCCAGGCGCGTGCCAAAGCGCTCCCGCAGCAGGTCCATCGTGGTCGCAAAGCTGGCCTCGGAGCGCGACAAGCGGTTTACGAACACCGCACGCGCCAGGCGCAGGTCCTCGGCGGCATACCAGAGCTTAACCGTCGTAGGCTGTGGGCCGGCCTCGGCGTCGACCACAAACAGAGCCGTCTCGCAGACGCTCATCGCGGCAAAGGCGTCGCCGATAAAATCGGGGTAGCACGGGGCATCGAGCACATTGATGCGCGTGCCCTTCCAGTCGATCGGCGCAATGGTCGTCGAGATGGAAAACGCACGCTTAACCTCTTCGGGGTCATAGTCGAGCGTGGGCTTGGTGCCGTCGTGGCCGCCCAGGCGGGCGGTCTTGCCGGAAAGGTGGAGCATGGCCTCGGCGAGTGAAGTCTTGCCCACCCCGCCTTGGCCTACGAGCACCACGTTCCTTACGTTACCGGTCTTGGGAGCACCCATGATGACCTCCTTGCAGGGCCGCGCGCATTGCGCGACGCCAACGGGGAGAGTTCGCGGTCGGTGCCATCCCGGGAGCAGCATGGTCGGCAGCCGAGCCGACTCACCCTCCAAATGTCCTATGCCACCACCCTACCCTCACGGGCGGCTGTCCATGCATACCTTTCGGCGCACGTATGAATACAGGCGGCGAGAGGAAGAGACAAGCTTGTGAGGCGATTATTGAAGGCTTATAGGACAAAATGTGTGTCCCGATAGAACATCCGTTTCCATCCATTAAT
>UQKV01000016.1 GCA_900541665.1 uncultured Collinsella sp. | reverse complement strand
CCCTTTCGCGTAAGCTCAACGAGCTCACCGACCTCATCGCCAGCTGCGCTCGCGACCGCGCCCCGTTCCGTCTGACGCACTTTGCTGAGGAACTCGCCGGCGACTTCCACAGCTTCTACGCTGCCTGCCAGGTTCTGCCGAGCGAGGGCCGTCCCGTCGACCCCGAGCTTTCGCGTGCCCGTCTGGCCGCTTGCGACGCCGTCCGCGTGACGCTCGCCCTGGTGCTCACCCTTGTTGGCGTTTCCGCTCCCGAGCAGATGTAAGCTGCGGGTCATTTAACCGTGTAGGTTCGGCTTTGCTGAGCCCTATAAGCCCGATCTCCATGCGGAGGTCGGGCTTTTTGCAAACGCCGACGTATTGACGAATTTGGAACTGCTGGAAATACGAAACTATGCCGGTTTACTACGATGAATATGAGAAATTCCAACCACGCCAGCTTTTCGCAAAAAAGTGCAGGGCATCTACCTGCGGTTTTAGTTCAACAAGTTTCGGAGTGGTCGCGGTTGAGCGATTCATCGTAGTAAACCGCCATAGTTTTGGCGGAGGCAGTCAGATTTGTGGGTGTTAAACCAAAGAGTGCCCCTTTTGACTAGTCGTTTAAGAGCGTTCCCAATGACTAAGTTGCAGGTGGCGGCGGTTGTGTTACACTAACGCTGCGTATATGACGCAATCATCTCGATACAGATCAATGATGTCCGTCGTTTTGAACGGAACTAGACTGTTTAGCCGCCCTGAAGGTTTATGCAGGGAGCATGTGATCACAGGGCTTGAAAAGAAAGTTGAGCAAACACTGTGTCTGATCAACAGCAAGAAAACGAAATAACGACGACGCAAGCCGCTCCCGCTGCACCGGTTGCGTCGGACCAGGTCGCGGTGCCCGCGCAAGCCTCGGCTCCTGAGACGCCTAAGGCTGCTTCGACGCCTACGCCTTCAACGGCTGAGAAGGCCGTGCCTGCAACTGGTGAGGAGGCTGCTCCGGCAAAGCCCAAGCGTACGCGCCGCACGGCCAAGTCTGCTGCTGACGGCGAGGAGGTCACCAAGCCCAAGCGCCGTACCACGCGCACGACGCGCGTCAAGCGCACCGTTGCAGCTGACTCCTCGGAGCCGATTTCCGATGAGGTCGCGCAGGCGCGTGCGTTGGCGCAGATTAGCGAGGCTCAGGTGGTGCGCGCCCGCCGTCGTGCTGCCGAGCGCGAGGCCGCGGCTCTGACCGAGCTTGCAGCTCCGTCTGCGCCCGAGACACCTGCCGCCGACCAGCCGACCGAGAAGCCGGCACCGCGCACACGCCGTCGCACGGCTGCTAAGGCCGAGCAGGTTGCCGATCAGGTAACCCTCGAGCTCACCGAGGCTTCGGTTCGTTCCGCGGCAGGGGAGGGCGCATCGCCTGCTGAGTCCGCTGCGCCTGTCGAGGCCAGCGAAGTTCCCGTTGTCGATCCGGCTTTGCGCCCGCACCGTCGCGGTCGCAAGCCCAAGGCCTTCGTCGAGGCAGAGAAGGCCGCAGCCACAGCTGCAGCCGCTCGGGATGCTGCGGCGACCGCCGAGTCTGCAACCGCTGCCGATGCACCCGTCCAGGATGCTACGACTTCCGAGGCCGCTCCCGCCGATGTCGAGCCCG
Organism: uncultured Collinsella sp.; assembly: GCA_900541665.1. Taxonomy (GTDB): domain Bacteria; phylum Actinomycetota; class Coriobacteriia; order Coriobacteriales; family Coriobacteriaceae; genus Collinsella. Next base: position 41,806 of record UQKV01000016.1, on the reverse strand, counting down.
CCGACGTCCGTCCTGGTCGCAGCCATCGTACTGCTGCTAAGCGCACGTCCAAGGCCAAGACTGCCAAGAAGGGTGCGTCCGAGGATTCCGCCGAGACGACCGCCGATGCATCGACTGATGCCGCCGAGCCCCAAGACGTCGAACAGTCTGCGTCCGAGAAGCCCAAGCGCGGTCGTAAGAAGTCCGCTAAGGCCAAGGCGTCCGAGCAGCAGGCCGAGGCCGAGCTGCAGGGCGATTCCAAGGCCGAGGCTAGCGATGATACTGCGGCTAACGCCGATGCCGCCGCAACCGATGGCGCCGCGCCCGCCGAGGCCGAAGACGGCGCTCGCCCCAACCGTCGCCAGCACAAGCGCAACGACGAGCGCAACGAGCGCAAGGACGAGCGTAACAACGACCGCCGCAACCGCCAGCGCGATCGCAAACAGCGCAACAAGGAGCGCAACGCCGCCCCCACCGAGCCCACGCTTTCGCGTGAGGAACTCGCGGCCATGAAGGTCGCCGAGCTGCGCGAGAAGGCCAAGGAGTTCGAGATCGAGACGACCGGCAAGAAGAAAGCCGAGCTCGTCGAGGAGATCTACGTCACCGCCGCGAAGGCCGAGGGCTTCCGCGACATCAAGGGCATCCTGCAGATTCGTCCGGACAGCTCCGGTATCATCCACGCCCACGGTTACATGAAGTCCAACGACGACGCCTTCGTCCCCGCCTACCTCATCCGCTCCGCGCGTCTGCGCACGGGCGACGTCATCGAGGGCTCGCTTCGTCCTTCGCGCGGCGGCGACAAGCGCGCCGGCCTCGCCAAAATCACGACCGTCAACGGTCTAGACCCCGAGCAGATTCGCAACCGCCCCAAGTTCGGCGACCTCACCCCGGTCTATCCCAATGAGCCGCTGCGCATGGAGCACGGCAAGGACTCCATTACCGGTCGCGCCATCGACATCGTGTCGCCGATCGGCAAGGGTCAGCGTGGCCTGATCGTGTCCCCGCCCAAGGCCGGCAAGACCACGATCCTCAAGAAGATCTGCCAGTCTATCTCGATTAACAACCCCGAGGTGCACCTCATCTGCCTGCTCGTCGACGAGCGCCCCGAAGAGGTTACCGATATGCAGCGTTCCATTAAGGGCGAGGTTGTGGCGTCGACCTTCGATATGCCCGCCGACAACCACACTCGTGTGGCAGAGCTCGTCATCGAGCGCGCCAAGCGCATCGTGGAACTGGGCGGCGATGTCGTGGTGGTGCTCGACTCCATCACGCGTCTTGCCCGCGCCTACAACTTGGCGGCGCCCGCCTCAGGCCGCATCCTTTCGGGCGGCGTCGATTCGGCGGCACTGTATCCGCCCAAGCGCTTCCTGGGCGCAGCCCGCAATATCGAGAACGGTGGCTCGCTCACCATCCTGGCCTCTGCCCTCATTGACACCGGCTCCAAGATGGACGAGGTCATCTTTGAGGAGTTCAAGGGCACCGGCAACATGGAGCTCAAGCTCGACCGCGACCTGGCCGACCGCCGCATCTTCCCGGCTATCGACCCCGTTGCCTCCGGTACGCGTAACGAGGACCTGTTGGTTGACGAGCAGATGCGTCCGTTTGTCTTTGGCCTGCGTCGCATTCTTGCCGGCATGAACAACACCGAGCGCGCAGCTGCGTCGTTTATCAAGGGTCTTAAGGGCACCAACACCAACCAGGAGTTCCTGGTGCGTTCGGCCAAAAAGCACAGCGACTACGAGCAGACGTTCTAGGTTGTCATCCACACGCAGCGATAGTCATCAATGCAATAAAGGGTCGGGGCTTTGAGCCTCGGCCCTTTTCTATATCGCCGCTCCGCGCTTATTTTTGACCATAAGACTGGCAAGCAGCAGGTTTCCCGTTTCAATCCGACATCGTCGCTTGCAATCGACAGGGCGGTTTCGCATAATAGCTTTTAAGCTTCGCGACGGATAACGCAGATGAAACGAACCATATACCGTTGCTTTGGGGCATAGCCCCGCTTCATCTTCTCTCGCGCAGCCAACTGAATGATGCGATTTGGGTGCTGGAAGATGGGGAGAGCTCATGGCTTCTTCTGATGCAACACAACGAGCAGTCCTTGCCGGACTTTCGTGCGGGATCGGCCTTGCCGCTCCCGTGGTTATGTATGCCGCGACGCTGCCGTTTTCGTCTGTGAACGAGACGGTCGTGGCGGGTGCGGTTCCCTTCGCCGTGGGCGCGGTGGCGGGCGTGGGCATCTATGCCGCCTCGCTGGGTATCTCCGAGTATCGTGCGCAGCGTGAAGAGCGTCTGTTCCAGCCCGATGCCATGGGCGGTGCCGCCAATCTCAATCAGCATCAAAGCGAGTTCAAGACCGCCTCGATTTCAGCTCAGCAGCAGGATGCGACTCCTTACGCTGCGGCTTCTGATTCTCAGGCTCAGGCGGAGCAGTCTACCTCGGCATTCCTTTCCGGCCTGACTGGTGCGTTCCAGCGCCGTCATGCCGATGATGGTGTCCCTACCATCGCTCGAGCCGCAGATGCTATGGACGAGGACGAGGCTTGGTCCATGATCGACAGTATGCTTGACGACGATTCGCCGGTGAGCTGCGACCCTGCACACTCGCGCGACGTCTATCAAGTCGCCATCGACGAGCTCACCAACGGCGGGCAGACCGGCTCCTTCAATCGCGACGACATCGCCGCCGCGGCACGCGCCGTGTCTGGCTCCCAGGCCGCCCCTGCGGGCAGCACGGCGGCTTTCGTGGCACTCGTCGCCAACGCGGCAGCCAATAACGCCTACAGCGCTACCTCGGCGGACGCGAACGCTTCTGCCGACAATTCGTACGTTGATGAAGCCATGGCCGCGGACGAGGAGGCCGTTGCCGCCCGCCGTGCCGCCGAAAGCTCGCTGTGGGGCGCTCCTGCCCAGCAGCAGGCGGCTGAGGCTGCGCCGTACAATGTAAACCTCGCCAGCATGCCTATCATCTCCGGTGCCGCGGATATCGATTTCGATGACCTCGATGAGCCTGCAGCCATCACCGCATCGATTGATGCCCAAGATCGCATCGACACCGGCGACCTTCCGGATGCCTCACTCGAGGTTGATGTCCCCATGGCTGATTACTCGGGCCACGAGGACATGTGGGCCGCCGCCACCGCGATTCTGGATGAGATTGACGAGCCTGCTCCTGTTGCAGCCCCCGCTCCCGTCGCTGCCCCTCAGCCTGCTGCCCCCGCCTATGTCGGCCGTCACAGCGCTGTGTTCCCCGAGGATACTGCCCGTATCTCGCGCGAGAGCATCGAGCGGGCCGAGGCTATTGCCGCCGGCATTATGGAAAACCGTCGTCACGAGCGCGTCAATCAGATCCTCGAGGAGGAGATCGAGCGCCTGCAGTCCTCTACCGCCAAGCGTACGGGCCGTGCCTACCTGAGCGTTATCGAGGGCGGTACCGCCAGCTTCGCGCCGCTCCGCGCGGAGGCATAACTTCTGCATGGTTAAGATCAATCGAAAATGGGCGGTCGTGACCTGCCTGATGGCGGTCTTGATCTGGGGCAATTCGCTGGTTCCCGGCTCGGGGTCGGGCTCGCTGAGCCTAACGGTCATGGAAGCTATCCGCGGTTTCCTGCACGGCGTGGGACTTCCATATGAATGGGTGACCAACTTTGTTGTTCGCAAGTGCGCGCATTTTACCGAGTATATGGTGCTCGGCATCTTGGCAACGCACGCCTTTGATTTTGAGGGCCGGCGCACCTTTGACGTGCTGCTGCCCACGGCGGTGTTCCTGCTGCTGATTCCTTCGATCGACGAGACGATTCAGCTCTTTGTGCCGGGACGCGCCGGCATGATCACCGATGTGATGATCGACTGCTGTGGAGCGGCAACGGGCGTTGTGCTCCGATATCTACTACGATCGCTCATATGTGCCAAAAAGGCCGCCTAGGACGTATGCTTGGTGCTAGGTGGCCTTTTTTATTAGAGGGCTTATATAGGGCGTGGTGGCGTCGTTCCGTAGGTTGGATTTGCCGGGCGCGCCACGCCCTGTGGGTGCGTCTGTTACTGAAGCGCCTGCGCGCCCAGGGCCAGGCAGCCCATGATGCCCTGCTTGCCCTCAAGGCTGTTGTTGACAATATAGGTATCGATGTCGTTGACCTCGGGCGTGACGATATAACCGTTGAGCATCTCGGCGCACTTCTTGCGCGCGAGCGGCACGATGGGGGTGTGGTCGGCCACGCCGCCACCGATGATGATCTTTTGCGGCGCGTAGCACAGCGTGTAGGTCATGAGCGCCTGTGCCAGATAGCCTGCGAGCAGGTCCATGGCCTCCGGGTCATCGGCCATGTCTCCGGCGCTCTTGCCATCCCAGCGCTTTTTAACGCCGGGGCCGGCGATGAGACCCTCGAGGCAATTGTCGTGGAAGGGGCAGGCGCTGTGCTCGCCAATGGTGTCGCGCGGGTCGCGCGTGACCAGGATGTGGCCGGCCTCGGGATGCATCATGCCGTGTACGAGCTTACCGCCCGAGAGCACGCCGGCGCCCACGCCGGTGCCGATGGTCAGATACACAACGTCAGTGAGGCCCTGGGCGCAACCAAAGGTGACCTCGCCCAGGCAGGCGACGTTGACGTCGGTGTCGTAGCCGCAGGGGATATTGAGCTCGTTTTGGATAGTGCCCAGCAGGTCAAAGTAGCGCCATGCCGTTTTGGGCGTCTCCAGGATCTTGCCGTATTGGGGCGAGGCAGGGTTGACTGCGGTGGGGCCAAATGCGCCGATGCCCAGCGCGGAGATGCCCTTGTCGGCAAACCATGCGTTGACGGCCTCAACGGTCTCCTGCGGGGTCGTGGTCGCGATCTGCTCGCGCTCTAGGACCGTACCGTCCGCATAGCCCGTGGCGCAGACCATCTTGGTGCCACCGGCCTCGAGCGCTCCGATAAGCTGCTGCTCTGCCATAGTATTCCTCTCTCTGGGACGAGTTGCTCCGTGACTAAAGTATAGAGCTCTAAACCATTTAAGAAAGCGCTATAGAAAGAAGCCTCGCAACGCGGCGGGCGGTGCGGGGCTTCTTTGGTTGCTTTAGTTGCCGGGCCGTCCTTACCCGCGCGGCTTGATTTTATCACGTAGCGACTTGAGGTTCTCCAGCGCCGCGTTAAGCGTCTCGTCTCGCTTGGCAAAGTGGAAACGAATCAGATGGTTGACGGGCTCGCGGAAGAAGCTCGAGCCGGGCACGGCGCCCACACCCACTTTAGACGCGAGGTCTTCACAGAACTCGAGGTCGCTGTCATAGCCAAACTCAGAGATGTCCATCATGACGTAGTAGGCGCCCTGCGGCACGTTATGCTCAAGACCGATGCTGTCGAGTTCCTGGCAGAACAGGTCGCGTTTGGCGGTATAGAGGTCAAGGACCTCATCGTAATAGCTGTCATCGAATTTGAGGGCGGTGACGACGGCTTCCTGCAGGGGAGCGGCGGCGCCCACGGTGAGGAAGTCGTGGACCTTTTTGATGCGCTCGGTGATTTCGGCAGGGGCGATAGTGTAGCCCAGACGCCAGCCGGTGATGGAGTAGGTCTTGGACAGCGAGCTGCAGCTGATGGTGCGCTCAAACATGCCGGGCAGCGTGGCCATATAGACGTGCTCGTGGGGCGCGTAGACGATGTGCTCGTATACCTCGTCGGTAATGCAGTAGGCGTCGTACTTTTTGCAGAGGTCGGCGATGAAGGTGAGCTCCTCGCGCGTAAAGACCTTGCCGCAAGGGTTGGAAGGGTTGCACAGGACGATGGCCTTGGGGTCGTTGTCGCGGAAGGCTGCCTCGAGCGTCTCGCGGTCAAAGTCGAATGTGGGCGGGTTGAGCGGCACATAGATGGGCTCGGCACCCGAGAGAATGGTGTCAGCGCCGTAGTTCTCGTAGAACGGCGAGAAGATGACGACCTTGTCTCCGGGGTTCGTAACCGTCATCATGGCGGCCATCATGGCCTCGGTGGAGCCGCAGGTGACTACGATATTCTCGTTGGGGTTTACCGACATGCCCATAAAATGCTCCTGCTTGGCGGCAAGCGCCTCACGCATGGCCTGGGAGCCCCAGGTGATGGAGTACTGGTGATAGAGCGGCTTGGGGTCGCTGGCGATGGCGCTCAGGCTGTTGAGCAGCTGCGTCGGGGGATCGAAGTCGGGGAAGCCCTGCGAGAGATTGACAGCGCCGTACTTATTGGAGATGCGTGTCATGCGGCGGATGACCGAATCGGTAAATCTTGCCGTGCGGTTGGAGAGTTCTTTCATGACGGTCCTTTCGAGGATTTGCAGTGGGGCAAGTTTACTCCTATGAAACCGGTGGGATTTGCTCGAAATGGTCTCGAAAATCTCTTTTCAAAATTCTTGAAAATTGGGGCTTGCATCGCGTGGCGTTCCTTGCAATAATAGTCGAGCGCGAAGCGCACAGGACACGGTGGGTGTAGCTCAGTTGGCTAGAGCGACGGGTTGTGGTCCCGTAGGTCGAGGGTTCGAGTCCCTTTACCCACCCCAGTTCTTGCTTCGTGTTGATATCGGGTCGTTAGCTCAGTTGGTAGAGCAGGGGACTCTTAATCCCAAGGTCCAGGGTTCGACCCCCTGACGGCCCACCAAAGCATGTTAAGACGGTCAACGAAAGTTGGCCGTCTTTTTTTGTTGAGCTCGCATGGGGTCGAACCCGAAAGGGCGCGGAGCTGAGAAAACGCGTAAGCGTTTGCTAGTGCAGCGCGCAAGGCGCCTTGGCGCCGCAGCGGCCACCTGCGCAGCAGGCTGACCCCCTGACGGCCCACCCAAAGATCGTTAAAGCGACTGGCTCAGGCTGGTCGCTTTTTTGTTGACCTCGCATGGGGTCGAACCCGAAAGGGCGCGGCCGCTTTCACAGATTGAGTCTACCCTGGGGATCGGTGAAACCGTCAGTACCCTCCTTGAGTTTCTTCTCGTCTGCCTTCACGCGACGCTCGAGCTTTTTTGTATCCTCGGCAGGCGGTAGGTTCTCGGGAACAATTCCGCGGTCGATGAGGCTGCCACGCACGCTCGTGTTGTTCTCGACGTGTTCTTGTTTGATCTGGTCCAGACCGTACAAGTCGTGTTCCTCGGCGTTGAAGGCCGTCATCGAGTTCGTGAGGTCCTTTGCTTTGATGAGAACATCGGCTAGCTTGTCCGCCAATGCAGCACTCTTGGGCACACCAAGCTGCCGCTTCATGTCCGCCGTGCTTCTGCCGCCGAATAACGCCTCATCGCCCTTCGACTTGATGATCGCGAATCCTTTGGAGTCCACGCCTCGTTTGAACGCAATGCCCGAGAGCTGTTTCTCTGAATCGGATAGCGAGTGGCGCGCCTGCAAGCGCTGAATCTCTGCGAAGCGCTGCTCTATGAGCTCCTGACGCCGTGTCTGCACGGCGAAGTACGCCTGTGCGAGTGCGATTTCGGGCTTGTTTGGGTCTCCGTTTTGGGCGATTAAATAGCATGCGTAGCGCGTCAGCTTGTAGTCTTTTACGGCTCGTTTGGCGATGCCGGCATCTACCATTTTGCTGGCCTCAGCAAAATGGGCGGCAACAGGCATTTTATTGGTGTCACACGATGCCATGGATCTCTTAACTGCAGTCTCAAAATTACGCCATTGGGTGTATCCGAGGGGTTCCATTAAATCGCGTGCGAGCCAATACTCAACGCCGTCTTCTACATGGGCGTAGCTGTCAAGTTCGACACGCCATTTCTCGATATCCCTGCTGTCCATATCTCTTCCTTTCTGTTCGTTTGTCTACGTGGACTATGTCGACTCCGTATTCAGAATGAGTATATTTGCCCGCGCGGACACGAATGGGCCCTGTGTCGCTTTGAGCTCACGGGACCCATTAATATCGAGAAGTTGTGTTCTGCTCTGGAGGGGTGCTCGGCTTAGTCTGCTCGATAGTGCGAACCTAAGCTTTCAGTTCGCTTGCGCATGGCTTTGACCATTTCCTGTGCTAGTCGAATCTGCGATTGCAGGCGGGCGAGGGCTGCGATCTCGCTGTCATCGGCATGCGGCTTGCTCAGCGCCATGGCCTTGTCTTGCAGACTTTCAAGCTGTTGCAGGGCCTCGGATAGGCCTGTTTCGCTCCTGTTGATCATGCAAAAGGTGCTCATCGTGTGCCTAAGGCTGTGTGTCAGGCGTTCGGCATCTGTTGTGGCAATGCCGTACTGGGGGAGGGTGATATCCGCCTTCAGGGCCGCCTCAGGCTCTTTCTGCGCTGCAAGGGCTGCCGATGCGCCCGCGATGCGTCCGAATACGATGCCGTTGGCGCTTGACAAGCCACCAATGCGGTCGGCGCCGTGCATGCCGCCTGTCGCCTCGCCGCAAGCGTAGAGGCCCTCAACGCCCGTGTGCGCGGTCTTATCGATCTTGATGCCGCCGTTAGCGGCGTGGGCATACATCGCAACGCGCATCTCGTCGGTCGGCGCGATGCCGTGCTCGTCTTGCAGCCAGGTGGCAAAGGTCTGCACAAACTCTGGGACATCCTCGCGGGGGAAGTCGTAGTGGAGTGCCAGGCCTTCGACACCTGCCTGATCGATGACGAGATCGATAGCGCGGGAGGCCAAGCGTGACGTGAAGGGACCATATCCAGAGCGCTGCTCGAGCAGGTCGTCCAGCTTGTCGTCGGCAATATCTACCGGCTGGTCTACATGCACGTAGCGCCAGGTTTTCTCGTTGAAGACCAAGTTACGCCTGGGCTCGATGAAGCCAGGCATCATCTGCATGAACTCTATATTAGTAAGTGTTGCGCCGTGCGCCAGTGCGATGGCCTGCGAGGAGCTGAGCACATCAGCCGACGTAAGGCTGCGCTCGAAAAGGCCGCCTGTGCCACCGGCTGCGATGATCGTGGCCTTGGCAGCAAAGGGCACGATTCGATTTTCGGTAAGGTCGTAGAGTACGGTTCCGGTTATTCTGCCGTTCGTGTCCTCAACAAGGTCGATAAGCTCATGGCGGGGGAGCAGGCGAATGCCAAGCGACTCGATCCAGGTCGTCAGAGCGTCCTCAAGGGGCTTGCGGGTGAGGCCGCGCCACATGCGCGTCTTGTGGTCAAAGCAGGGGATAAATTGCTTTTGTTGAGCACTCTTGGCGCTTTGCGGACGCTGGAGCTCAACGCCCAGGTCTTGCTCGAGCCAGTCAATCGCTTGGGGAATGCCGTGGACGAACGCTTGGACGAGTTCGGGGTCGGCAACGCCGCCGCCGACGGCCAGGATGGTGTCGATGAGGTCCTGCTCGTCGTCTTCGTTAACGGGTCCGATAAGCCCTAGGCCCCAGGTTCCGGGGAAGAAGCTCGATCCACTCATAGTCTTGCCGGCGCTTGCCACAGTGACGGTTGCACCCGTGCGTGCCGCTTCGATGGCGGCGCAAAGGCCCGCAATGCCAGATCCAATTACCAGTACATCAGTCGATTCCATCGGATTCCTTTCTCGTCCGGCGCATTGTCGCACGGGTGATCGGCAATGGGGCCGCAAAGACTCGGCAAATCGGTAAAGGGCAAATATGGCAGGTGGGCGTCATGGACGCTCTGACGCTCCATCTCATCACATCTTGTATTTCGCCCCAACTGATATATCGGCATTAGCTACCCTGCGACAGCGCAAACAAATAGAGCCGCCACCTCGAAAGGCAGCGGCTCCAAAGCTCAACTATATGAGCATCGCGCGGGCGCGATTAGGCCTTGAGGGCCTCCTCGACGGCGACAGCGCAGGCGACGGTGGCACCGACCATGGGGTTGTTGCCCATGCCGATGAGACCCATCATGTCAACGTGCGCAGGCACGGAGGAAGAACCGGCGAACTGGGCGTCGGAGTGCATACGGCCCATGGTGTCGGTCATGCCGTAAGAGGCAGGGCCGGCGCCCATGTTGTCCGGGTGCAGGGTACGACCAGTGCCGCCACCAGAAGCAACGGAGAAGTACTTCTTGCCAGCCTCGAGGCGCTCCTTCTTGTAGGTGCCAGCGACGGGGTGCTGGAAGCGCGTGGGGTTGGTGGAGTTACCGGTGATCGAGATGTCGACGTTCTCGTGCCACATGATGGCAACGCCCTCGCGGACGTCGTCGGCGCCGTAGCAGTTGACGGCGGCGCGGGGACCATCGGAGTAGGGGATGGTCTCGACGACCTTGAGCTCGCCCGTGAAGTAGTCGAACTGGGTCTTCACGTAGGTGAAGCCGTTGATGCGGGCGATGATCTGAGCAGCGTCCTTGCCCAGACCGTTGAGGATGACGCGCAGCGGCTTCTTGCGAGCCTTGTTGGCGTTTAGAGCCAGGCCGATAGCGCCCTCAGCGGCAGCGAAGGACTCGTGACCGGCCAGGAAGGCGAAGCACTCGGTGTCGTCGGAGAGCAGCATAGCGCCCAGGTTGCCGTGGCCCAGACCGACCTTGCGGTCCTCGGCGACGGAGCCGGGAACGGTGAAGGCCTGGATGCCCTCGCCGATGATGGCGGCAGCCTCAGAAGCGGACTTGGCGCCACGCTTGACAGCGAGAGCGCAACCGAGGGTGTAGGCCCACTCGGCGTTCTGGAAGGCGATGGACTGGGTGTTGTTGACGATCTCACGCGGGTTGAAGCCCTTGTCGGTGCAGATCTGCAGAGCTTCCTCGAGGGAGGCGATGCCGTTGTCGGCGAGGCACTTGTTGATCTTGTCAGCGCGGCGCTCGTAACCTTCGAACGTAACAGTCATAGTTATTTCCCTCCCTTTCTACTCGTGAACCGGGAACACGCTGGCGACGGAGTGAGTCTCCTCGTCGGTGCGCGGGTCGATGTACTTGGCAGCGTTCTCCCACTGACCATAGTGGCCCATAGCGCCAGCGATGGCCTCCTCGGGGGTCTTGCCGGCCTTGACGGCGTCGGTGAACTTGCCGAGGTTCAGGAACTCGAATGCGATGATCTCGTTCTTGTCGTTGAGAGCCATGCGGGTGACGTAGCCCTGAGCGAGCTCGAGGTAACGGGCGCCCTTGGCCTTGGTGCCGAACATGGTGCCGACCTGAGAGCGAAGGCCCTTGCCGAGGTCGTCGAGGGAGGCGCCCACGGGCAGGCCGCCCTCGGAGAACGCGGTCTGGCTGCGGCCGTAAACGATCTGCAGGAAGATCTCGCGCATAGCAACGTTGATGGCGTCGCAGACGAGGTCGGTGTTGAGGGCCTCGAGGATGGTCTTACCGGGAAGGATCTCGGAAGCCATGGCGGCAGAGTGGGTCATGCCCGAGCAGCCGATGGTCTCAACGAGGGCCTCCTCGATGATGCCGTCCTTGACGTTCAGCGTGAGCTTGCAGGCGCCCTGCTGAGGTGCGCACCAACCCACACCGTGCGTAAGACCGGAGATGTCGGAAATCTCCTTAGCCTGGACCCACTTGCCCTCCTCGGGGATGGGTGCGGGGCCGTGGTATGCACCCTTGGCAACGGGGCACATGTTCTCCACTTCCTGTGAGTACTGCATGCCTCTCCTCTCTATCGTGTTGGCGTCCCGTCTGGGGGTCGTGGCTGGCGATTGCCGGGCGACCCTTCGAAAGGGACATGACATGCAGCCCCTATAATACCGCGAAATGCACGGAATATTCGGCGAACGGCTCAGTTTTCGTAGCGAGAAGTCCGGAAGTTTTAATTGAAACGGTTTAACTCTATGTTCTGTGGTCGCGAACCTCCGTAGAGGGGGTCCGTCTTTGGCTAGCTTTTGGTCGGCTCTTGTAAGCGTTGCAGGGGTTGACCTGTTGCAACGGTGCCGTTCGCCGCCTGTTTGCTGCCTTTGGCCGCGCGAGTGCATTGTTTTGCGTGAATGTTTTGATGGCACGCTTCAATCGTGCTGTATTGGATGGCAAGCAGATCCCGGCGAAGGGAGCGCCATGCAGCGCGTTTGGAGAACGGTTACCGGCTTTTACCATGTCTGTGCTCGCGGTGTGGGCAAACAGCTCATCTTTGAGGGCGATGAAGACCGGTGGGAGTTTTTGGAGCTGATGCGCGAGTGCTGCTGCGAGGAGGGTGTGACGGTTATCGCCTGGTGCCTTATGGGCAATCACGTGCATTTGGTGCTTACAGATTACGAGGACAGGATGAGCGCGGCGATGCACCGGTTGCTTTTGACGTACGCGCGGCGGTTCAATAAACGCACGGGGCGCACAGGGCATCTGTTCCAGAACCGTTTTGACCGGCGCTCGCTCGATACCGACTGGCAGGTGATGGAGGCTATTCGCTCCGTACACGCCGATCCGCAGGAGGCGGGCGTTAGCCTAATAGAGCGTTATCCCTGGAGTAGCTTTGCGGAGCATTTGTGCGCTTACGACGGTGACGCGGCCGATGTCGCGAGGGGATTTTCTGATCCTTCTTGCGTGCTTGAGCTTTTTGGTTCTGCCGAGGGCTTTATTGCCTATTCGCTTTCGGCGCCCGACGGCAGTGAGCCAGCGCTGTGCGATATGAAAGAGACGGAGTGGGAACGCCACGCCTTTGCCGACAAGATGGCGAAGAGCCTCGGGGTTCCGCTCAACGAACTCAAGACCGTTGCGCCCTCGCGGCGAGACAGAATCATTTTCGCTCTGCACGATGGCGGCTACACGGTGCGCGAGGTCGAACGGTATACGGGAATCAGCAAGAGTACCGTATCTCGTATCGTGCGCGCTTATGCGCGGGTGAAGGCACAGGCTGAGCTCTCGGAATAGAAAATGGCCGAACCACTCTTGTCAAGCGATTCGGCCAACAAAAATCTTAAGATTTGGGACAAGTTCTACTGATTATTTTGTCCCGTGAGCATGCCGTTGAGGGTGCGCCAGGCGAGCTCGGCGCATTTGACGCGGGCGGGCATGTGCGAGATGTCCTGGAGCTGGGCGGCTTCATCCAGGTCTTCCAGGTCCTCCTCGGAGAGCTTTTCGCCGCGGATCATGGCGAGGAAGAGCTCTGCCAAGCGGTGAGCTTCCTCGACGGTCTCGCCGGTGATGAGGTCGGCCATGATGTCGGCGCTGGCCTGACTGATGGCGCAGCCGTGGCCGGTAAAGGAGGCCTCCTCGATCACACCGTTCTTGACGCGCAGCTGCAAGGTGAGCTCGTCGCCGCAGCTGGGGTTGATGCCGTCGTGCTCGTGCGTGGGGGCATCCATCTCGTACTTGTAGTCGGGGTGCGAGTTGTGCTCCATAAACGTGGTGGAGGTGTACAGATTACCCATTGAACGTGCTCCAAACGTGATGCAGGCCGGCGATGAACTTATCGATGTCGGCCTTGTCGTTGTAGAAGGCCACGCTGGCGCGGCAGCAGGCGAGGTTCTCGACGCCCAGCCAGGTAAGCAGCGGCTGCGCGCAGTGGTGACCGGCACGGATGCACACGCCGTCCATGTCCATGATGCTCGCGACGTCGTGCGGGTGGATACCCTTGACGTTAAAGCTGACGACGCCGTGATGGTTGTCCCAGTAGATGGAGCCGATGATCTGGACAAAGTCGAGCTGCATGAGTTCGCCCATCAGGTAGTGGACGAGTGCCTGCTCGCGTGCCTGGATGTTTTCGTAGCCAACCGTGTTGACGAGGTAGTCGAGTGCCGCACCCGTGGCGAAGATGCCGGCGGCGTCCTGCGTGCCGGCCTCGAACTTCTCGGGGACGGGCGCCCAGACGGCGTCCTGCTCGGTGACCGAATCGATCATCTCGCCGCCGGTGAGCATGGGCGGCATGGCGTTGAGCAGGTCCATCTTGCCCCACAGCACGCCAATGCCCATGGGGCCCATGGCCTTGTGCGCGCTAAAGGCAAAGAAGTCGGCGCCCAGGTCGGCCACATCGACCGGCATGTGCGGCAGCGACTGCGCACCGTCGACGACCAGGTAGCCGCCGTACTTGTGCACGAGCTTGCCGAGGTTCTTGACTGGGTTCTCGACGCCCAACACGTTGGAGACCTGTCCCACGGCCAGGATCTTGGTCTTGGGACCCACCTTGGCAAGAACCTCCTCGGTGGTGAGCTGGCCGGTCTTGGTGGGGTAGAGGTAGACGAGCTTGGCGCCGGTCTCGCGGCAGACCTGCTGCCACGGAATCAGGTTGGAGTGGTGCTCCATGATGGTGATGACGACCTCGTCGCCCGGTTCGAGCACTGTGGGCGCAAAGCTCTTGGCGACCAGGTTGAGCGACTCGCTCGTGTTGCGGGTGAAGACGACCTCGTTGGCCTGCGAGGCGCCGATGAGGTCGGCGATCTGCTGGCGGACCTTCGCGATGGCGTCGGTTGCCTCGACGGACAGCGAGTACAGGCCACGCAGGGGGTTGGCGTTCATGCGCTGATAGAAGTCGCGCTCGGCGTCGAGCACACAGGCAGGGCGCTGCGCGGTGGCGGCGCTATCGAGGAAGGCGATCTCGGGGTGCTGCTGAAACAGCGGGAACTGCGCCTTGTAGGGGTTGGTCTCGATGTCTACGGTGGGCCAGCCGCGCGAAGCCTCGTCGCTGGCGTCGAGCTCCATGGGCTCGGGGGCAGTGCAGGTATCGCATTTAACGTGCTCGGTGTCGATCATGCGAGCTCCTCTTCAAAGTTGTCGATCAGGTTGTTGCCCAGGCGGACGACGGCTGCGCGGGTGCGCTCGTCGGTGGCGGAAAGCGCGGCGTCCTCCAGCTTGGCGCGGATGAACAGGTCCTCGGCGGCGTTTTGGTCAAGGCCGCGGCAGGCGAGGTAGAACAGCTGCTCGTCGCGGACGTGACCGATGGTGGCGCCGTGGTTGCCAGCAACATCGTCCTCGTCGCAGAGGATGACGGGAACGGTCTTGTTATCGACACCCTTGTTGGCCAAAAGCACCGTCTCGCGTTCGGTGCCGACGGCGCCCTTGCAGCCGTGCACGAGATCGATGGTGCCGCGGTAGACCTTCTTGGACGTGCCAGTCAGCACGCCGTTGGCGTCGATCTCGCACTCGGTCTTGCAACCGCGGTGGCGCAGCTCGTAGTTAAAGTCGCGCACCTGCTCGCGGGCGCCCAGGTAATCGGTATCGATGGTCACCTTGGCGGTATCGCCCAGCAGGTCGCCGGCAAGGCCGGTGGCGCTGGCGCCGGCACCCAGGACAGTGTGCTGCACGTTGACGCGCACGCCCTCGTCCAGGAACAGGCCGGAGTCATCGAGTGCGATCCAGCTGTCGTCGAGCGTCTGTGTGCAGGTCACGTTGACGGTGGCGTACTCGTGGGCGCACACGCGCAGCACGGAGCCCACGACGCCCTCGCCGGCAACGGGGGAGTCCAGGGTGATCTGCAAGTCGAGCGTTGCCTGCGGACGGGCGACGACATCGATAGCGGCGATGGCCGCGGCGGCGTCGACACCGCTCACGCGCACGGTAACCGTGGCGCGTCCGTACGCGGGCACATCGATGACGACGCGCTTGGTGGCGTGATCGGCCAAGTAGGCGTAGGCGGCCTCGCCCATGCCGGTCTCGAAGGCCTCGGCGGGGGAGAGCTCCTCCTCGAGTTTGATGGCGCCGGCCTGATAGACGGAGGTGGCGGGCACGTCGAGCTCGGTCTCGGGCGTGATGCGGGCGCGGTCGGCGGCGTCGCCGGGGGCGGAGGCGCGGCGCTCGGGGAAGCGCTCGGCCATGGCCTCCATGGCGGCGTTAAACGCGTCGGCCGTGCCAGCAAACTGCTCTTCCAGGCCCTCAACCTCAACGGCCTCGGCGGGAGCGGCGGCAAGTTCGTCCGAAAGCTCGAGCTTGGTCTGGTTCATCTTGAGCCAGCCCCAAGTGGCGGCCGGCATAGCGTTGACCTGCTCGAGCGTGGTGGCAGCGGTGTTGGTTTCCTGTTTCATTATCCGATCGCTCCTTCCATCTCGAGCTTGATCAGGTTGTTCATCTCGACGGCGTACTCAAGCGGCAGCTCCTTGGAGACCGGGTTGGCAAAGCCGTTGACGATCATGGTGCGGGCCTCTTCCTCCGAGATGCCGCGGCTCATCAGGTAGAACACCTTGTCGTCGCCGATGCGGCCGATGGTGGCCTCGTGGCCGATGTCGACGTTCTTGGCGCGGATGTCCATGGCGGGGATGGTGTCGGAGCGGCTCTGGTCGTCGAGCATGAGCGACTGGCAGCTCACGGTTGCCTTGGAGCCCTCGGCCTTGGGCGTGGCCACAATGGAGCTGCGGAAGGTCTGGATGCCGCCGCTCTTGGAGATGCCCTTGGTCTCGACGGTTGCCGAGGTCTCGGGCGCGTTGAGCACGACCTTGCAGCCGGTATCGAGGTTCTGGCCGGCGCCGGCAAAGGTGATGCCGGTAAAGCTCGAGCGAGCGCGGCGGCCGTTGAGCACGCTCATGGGGTAAAGGTAACCCACGTGGCTGCCGAAGGAGCCACTGATCCACTCGATGTCGCCGTCCTCGTCCACACGCGCACGCTTGGTGTTGAGGTTGTACATGTTCTTGGACCAGTTCTCGATGGTCGAGTAGCGCAGGTGTGCGCGCTTGCCCACAAACAGCTCCACAGCGCCGGCGTGGAGGTTGGCAACGTTGTACTTGGGCGCGGAGCAACCCTCGATAAAGTGCAGGTCGGCATCGTCCTCGACGATGATGAGCGTGTGCTCAAACTGACCGGCGCCCTTGGCGTTGAGGCGGAAGTAGCTCTGCAGCGGAAAATCGAGCTTGGTGCCCTTGGGCACGTAGACAAACGAGCCGCCCGACCACACGGCACCGTGCAGGGCCGCAAACTTGTGGTCGGTGGGCGGGATGAGCGTCATAAACTTCTCGTGAATGAGCGGCTCCCACTGCGGATCGTGCAGGGCCTCTTCGATGCCGGAGTAGACGATGCCCATCTTGGACGCGGTGTCCTGCATGTTGTGGTAGACGAGCTCGGAGTCGTACTGCGCGCCGACGCCCGCCAGGTAGCTGCGCTCGGCCTCGGGGATGCCCAGGCGCTCAAAGGTGTTCTTGATGTCGTCGGGCACCGACTCCCAGTCGTGCTTTTGGTCGGTGTTGGGTTTGACGTAGGTGACGATGTTGTCCATGTCCAGGCCCTCGATGGAGGGGCCCCACGTCGGGTTGGGGAAGCGGTTGAAGATCTCGAGGGACTTTAAGCGCAGGTCGAGCATCCATTGCGGCTCGTCCTTCTTGGCGCTGATCTCGCGCACGATGTCGGGCGTGATGCCGGCGTCGAGGCGCTCGAATCCCTCCTCGCCATAGGTGAAGTCGTAGAGGCTCCGGTCGATGTCCGCGACCTCGGTGCGGTTCTTGGTCATTGTGTCGCCCCTTTACGCCTGCTGCTCGGCAGCGGCGGCCTCGGCCTGGGCGCGCTGCTCGGCGGCCTCGCGCTCGAAGGTCTCAAAGCCGTTCTTGTCGATCCAGGGGATCAGCGAGGCGTCGTCCTCGCGCACGATGTGGCCCTTGACCATAACGTGGACGCGGTCGACATCCAGGTGCTCCAGGATGCGCGTGTTGTGCGTGATGATGAGCATGGAGCCGTCGCAGCTCTTGCGGTAGGCGTCCATGCCGTGGCTGACGGTGGACAGGGCGTCGACGTCCAGGCCCGAGTCGGTTTCGTCCAGGATGGCGAGCTTGGGCTGCAGCAGCAGAAGCTGAAGCATCTCGACCTTCTTTTTCTCGCCGCCCGAGAAGCCCACGCCCAGCTCACGGTTGAGGTAGGCGGTGTCCATGTTGAGCTCGGCCGCGAGCTCCTTGACGCGACGGCGGAACTCCTTGCCCTTCATCTCCAGGCCGGGGCGGCCGGCGATGCTGGCGCGCAAAAAGCTCGACAGCGGCACGCCCGGGATCTCGGCCGGGGCCTGGAAGCTCAGGAACAGGCCGGCGCGGGAGCGCTTGTCGGTGGTGAGATCGGTGATGTCCTGGCCGTCAAAGACGATGCGGCCATCGTTGACGGTATAGACGGGGTCGCCCATGACCAGGTGGCCGAGGGTGGACTTGCCGGCGCCGTTAGGTCCCATCAGCACATGGGTCTCGCCGGCGGCGACGTTGAGGTTGACGTTGTGGAGGATGGTCTTTTCGTCCACGGAGGCGGTCAGACCTTCGATGGAAAGCAGCGGATTTGCGCTCATGCTGTCCCTCTCTGTATATGGTGTACTCATAGGTGTGCTAAACCCTAGGAATCTTCTCGGAATAAAGTTACTATGGGTTCTGCGTTAGTCAAGGGAAAACCCGACTAATCCACTCGACTTTTTAGATGTGGGACATAATAATCAGGTTTGTTTGCCCCGCGTGCATAAGATTTGGGACAAATGCCCCTGGTGGTTTTGTCCCAGGAACAATGGGAGGGTAGGTATGCTCATTTCTTCTAAGGGCCGCTATGCCCTCCGGCTGATGATCTATATCGCAGCGCTTGGTGACGTCGAGGGCAAAATCGCCCTGCGCGAGGTCGCCGACCGTGAACATATCTCGCAAAAGTATTTGGAGCAGCTGGTTCGTCCGCTTATGAAGGCGGGCCTGCTTAAGAGCGTGCGCGGCAAGGGCGGCGGCTACATGATGGCCAAGGATCCGGCCGAAGTGCGTGCCGGCGACATCCTGCGCGCCGTCGAGGGCAGCACGGCTCCGGTGGCGTGCGATGGCATCGACAACAGCTGCACTCGCAGCGATCTTTGCTCGACCGTCAAGTTCTGGCGCGGCCTGGACGAGGTCATCGAGAACTATGTTGACGGCGTGACGTTGGCCGACCTGGCCGCCGTCCCCGAAATCAACTTTGACATTAAGCTGTAGGTTGACCGCAATTCCTTAAGATTTCGCGGAGGGTTGTTGCCGTTTACCGAGGGGTTGTTGTGCAACAACGGGCGAGCTGCAATACTTAGATTCATCTTTGCAAACTGCACTTTAACTACACCAATGCAGGGAGGATCTTATGCAGCCCAAGCATTCCGCGATTGTGGCGGGCCTGACGCTGGCGCTTTCGTTTGGCGCCGTTGCCGCGCCTATGACTGCTGTTGCCGAGGAGCCCACGCCGGGTGTTGCCTCGGATGCCACCGATATCGATAAGGGCCTTTACACCCAGCAGTCTTTTTCGGGTGTGCTGAGGTCGGTTCAGGGGGTCTCGTTTGTCAATGTGACTGCCGAGATGAAGTACTTCACCAAATACGAGAGCCACGGCAACTATAACCAGGGCTTTTCGTATGGCGATGGCTATAACGCGCTGGGCTATTACCAGTTCGACCGTCGTTGGTCGCTCATTCCGTTTATGAAGCAGGCCTACAACTACAACCCCGAAAAATACAGCATGCTCAAGGATGCGATTGATCGCGGCAGCGAGATTTCCAACACGAGCAATGCCATGTACGAGAACGGCCAGCTCACCGAGCTGGGCCGTATTGCGCAGGAGGCCTTCCAAGGTGCGTACAACACCGATCCTGTTGAGTTCTCAGCACTTCAAGATGCCTATGCGTATAACTCGTACTATGCGGTGACCGAGGCGTGGCTCAAGAGCGGCTTGGGCATTGATATTTCGGGCCGCGCCGATTGCGTCAAGGGTATGGTGTGGAGCATCACCAACATGTGCGGTACCGGTGGCTGCAGGGACTTTTTCCGCTGGGCGAATCTTTCCAACGATATGTCCGACCGCGAGTTTGTGACGGCGCTTTCCAACAGCGTGGTCAACAATGTTGCCACCAAGTATTCGAGCCAGCCCCAGTATCATGAGGGCTGGAAGAATCGTTATAAGAATGAGCTGAAGGACTGCTTGGTTTATATCGCCGAGGACGAGGCCGCTGCGACGCCCGTGCAGCCCGAGCCTACGCCGGCGCCCTCGCCGACACCTGATTCGAATGGCGACTCGGGTGACGATGCCAACGATGACAGGATAGATGCGCCCTCGACCGATGCTGACGGTAATGGCTCTGCTGGTGGCACTACCAACGACGGCTCTACCTCGAACGGCTCCGATTCGAACGGCT
This sequence comes from uncultured Collinsella sp., assembly GCA_900541665.1. GTDB lineage: Bacteria > Actinomycetota > Coriobacteriia > Coriobacteriales > Coriobacteriaceae > Collinsella. The sequence goes on along the minus strand of UQKV01000016.1, from coordinate 22,045 downwards.
CTGCTGCGGGCGATTCGTCTTCAAGCTCTGTCGGCAATACGGACAGCGACGCTTCTGATTCGACCGACGCTGGCACCTCTAACTCATCCACCGGTTCGAGCGATTCGTCCGTTGGCACCGGCTCTAACAACGGCTCCGGCTCTGATGCAACTCCTGATTCCAGTGCTTCCAAGGACGACTCGAATAAGGCGCCGGACGCCCCCGTTGCTTCGCCGGACAAGAAGCCCTCTTTCTCCGTGCAGCTTGGTTCTACGCTGGGTTCTTCGCTGATGGCTGGTGTCAATAACGGCTCGACCCAGAACAAGGACAACTCTGATCAGGTTTCCACGGAAAAGACCGAAGCCGCAAAGGGCGACTCCAAGGACAAGGCTTCCGAGAAGACCGAATCTGATAAGGGTTCTAGCTCTGAGGAGAAGGACGACAAGTCCACTCAGAAGAAGGACGAGAGCAAGACCGAGGGCGAAAAGAAACAGCCCGAAGACGACGACAAGAGCGGTGCTGACAACCAGGTCCAAGAGCAAAATGACTCCAAGACGGTGACCACTACAACCACCACTACAACGACTAAGACTTCGGGCGGTAACATGCCCAAGACGGGCGATCTGATTGTGATGGCGAGCCTTGCCAGCGCGAGCTTGGCCACGCTGGGCGCTACGTCTATCGTAAGTGGTAAGCATAAGCTCGATCAGCAGAAGAAAGCTTCTGGAGAGGACGACTCTGAGGAGTAGGCTCTCAGTTGCCAGATAACTAAATAGTCGGGACGGGGTCCGGTGCGAATGCATCGGGCCCCGTTTTGTTGTGCAACGATTAGTTGTGCCCCCTCACACCTCTTGTTGCTACCGTTGCCCGATATGTTTGCGCGGCGACATCGGTACATGCGATGCGGTCATTACAATTGGCATCGTGCTGCGATTTAGGGGGAACGTTTTGGTGTCTGAACAGGCAAATGTTGATTGTGCTGCTGGCTTTGGCGTGCGCTTGATCGGCTGTGTCGACGATGCGGTTTTGCCCATTGGCATGCACGACTATGCGGAGGCCCTTGGTTGCTGCATGCTGGTTGACAAGACCATGTTTATTGCTGATGTGTTGGACTGCGACGCGTCCGTTGTGGTGTGCTGTCGACCCGAGGGTTTTGGCAAGAGCATGAACTTGTCGATGCTCAGGGCTTTTCTGGAGCGTCCGGCGGTCGGTCGCGCCGGTCGGATCTCGTTTGCCGATGCTCAGATTTGGGATGCGAACGGCGGGCGCTATCGGGATGAGTATGCTTGCTATCCGGTGATATCGCTGGACTTTTCTGGCGCTGGGAGGCGTGGCCCCGCTGTTGCCGGCGTCGTGCGCGATGCCCTTTCGGGCGAGTGCGCTCGCTTGTTGGCGCTCTTGGAGGCTCCGGATTTAGGTCGAGATAAGGTGCGTCACATCGAACGTGTCGCGCGTGGCGTGGCGAGCGCGGACGAGGTTGACTCGGTGCTCGGTATGCTCATAGAGCTGCTGGAGATTGCCTGCGATGAGCAGGTTGTATTGCTCGTTGATGGGTACGATGCGGCGTGGTCTCGCCGTGCGAGCGCGAGGGACGCTTCCGACGCCGATCCGGCAGAACTACTTGACCGTGTGCTGTTCGACGCCATTGCCACTGCGCGTGATTCGTTGCGGCTGACGTGTCTGATGGGGGAGCGTCCCAGTCCTGCCGAAGTGGCGCTTTCTTCGCGCGGCTGCTCGTATTGTCTGACGACGCCGCTGTCGGCGTGGTGTGACCGATGTTTCGGTTTTTCGGATGCCGAGGTCGAGGCTCTATTGAATCATGCTGGGCGCGAGGAATACCTGGATGATGCGCGTGAATGGCTCGAGGGGTATCGGTTTGGCAGGGCCTATTGCTCGAGTCCAGAGCGTGTGATCGGTTTTCTGGGCCGAGGCTGCACGGCGCCTGTGCGTGCCGATCTGTATGGATATGCCGATTGCCTGAGTAGGGTAGTTGCCGGGTGGAATCTCGACCGCCTTTCGGTCTTGTTTGATTTGCTCGAGGCCCATGGGTGCGCTGAGGTCCCGCTTTGTTTGGGCACTGCAGAGCCAGATGTCTCGCCTGACGATGGCATGTGGACAGCGCTGTATCTGTCCGGTTTTCTCACGACGGATATGACTGAGGAGCCAGAGCATGGCGATCGCCTCCGTGCTTTGCGATTGCCCAATAACGAGCTTCGCCAGGCCTTGCGTCTAGTGATTATTGAGTGGTTTGAGTGCGCTGCAGAAGACATTCGAGACGTCGATGTGTTTCGCGACGGGCTGTGCCATGGGAACGAGGATACCGTGAGGCGGGCGCTAAGCCGCATCTTGGGAGATGCGGGAATCGGTGCGACCGACCCAGATACGCCACTGCCATATCATCTGCTCTTGCAGGGGCTCTGCTTTGGCTTGCCTGGCTATGCCAATCCTGCCTCGAGGCGAAAGTGTGGCGCGGATCGCTGGGACATCCAGGTTTTTCCCACGGGCGCCGTGTTCGACATAGCCGATACGATCGGTATGCTCGATGAACGTCCGCTGATAACGATCAACATGATGTATGACCCCGATGTGGATGCGCTGGGGTTGGAATTGCTGGCCGTGCAGTCGCTACTCGACATAGAGCGCGACGGCATCGACGAAATCCGTGTACCACGCCCCGGCGTGGGTCGCATGCGCTGGGGGTTCGGTTTTGATGGGCAGCATGTGGCTACGGTGTGCCAGCGGCTTTAAGCGCCGAGGTGTTTCCGGCTTCCGTTACTCGGTGTCCTTCATGGGCGGCATGGGCTTCCAGTTGGGATCCTTGATGATCTTGCGGGCGTCCTTCATGCCTCGGCGCAGCGCCGGAATACCGGTCTTAAAGCACTTATCGACCGCAGCCAGGCGAATGAATTCCTTGCAGAAGGTCGCGGCATTGCCCAGGCGGAACAGCATGGGGTGGTAGTCACCGTAGATCTGCATATAGCGAGCGAGGAAGCCTCGGTTGCGCATGATGTAGTAACGGTTGGTGTCGCTCGTGGAGTTGAGCTGGCGCTTGCCGGCGATATCCCAGTTAGAGACGGCGCGGGCGCGCTTGAGCACCAGGTCGGCCACAACGGCGGCGGGGAAGTGCTGGCTGGCCACGTAACCATAGCAGGCATCGTCGCCGTAGATGAAGAATCGCGCATCGGGCAGGCCGATCTTGTCGACCACGCGGCGCGAGAACATGCCGCCCTCAAAGCATAGCTGGTTCATGGCGCGGTAGCCCTCGGGTCCCAGGTCCCACTTGGCGACAGGGTTGGGAATGCCGAGCGAAAGGATGAGTTGGTATTGCCAAAAGAAGGCGCCGCCGTCAAAGTCCAGGCGCGAACCCTGGATGACGTCGTAGCGGTCGGTCCACTTGGCAAGACGCTCGATGCCTTCGGGGATGACGAGCACATCGTCGTCCATCACCCAGAACCACTGAGCGCCCAGGTCGTAGGCGCATCTGGTGCCGGCGGAGAAGCCGCCCGCACCGCCGCCGTTTTCGAGCTGCGGGGCGTAGATGACACGGTCGGTGCCGCCCTGCGCGTCAGGCTGCTCGGTGTCGATGCCCCACAGGTTAGCCAGGCGCTCGTTGAATGCGGTGCACATGGCCTCGGTCTCGCGCGAATTCTCGTTATCGACAATCACGATGCGCCAGGGCGCGGCAGTGAGCCCGGTCATGGAGTCGAACAAGTTGGCCAGGAGTTCCTGGCGCTTGTACGTAACGACGACAATGGCGAGCTTATCGATGGGAGCGGGAAGGGTTGAAGGCATGGGGCAATATATCCTTTCACGCGCGGCGGGCGAGTGCAGCGCGGAAGCTATCGAATACGTCCTTGGGACTGTCCTATTGTAAAGGCTCGGCGCACCTTGGCGGCAAGCTTTGAATAAAACGCAGGAACCTGCCACGGCTGTAGCGGCTTTAGCGTCTGACGGCAGCGTGTCTATTGCCTCTTGAGCTTGCGTTCGATAAGACTTCTAGCTGCATCGATGATGAGAAGTGCCAGAGCAAAGACGATGCTAATGACGATACCCGTGACGATACATATAGCTGCCGGGCTGTTTTGGCTGATCAGTATGTTTGCGAGCAACGTATTGAAGACGGGACGCCACAGGCTACTGGTGAGCGACTGCATCACATAGAAACCAAGCGTGGCGGTCGATAAGGTGACGATGACACCTGCAGTCCGCGGATTGCCTAAGGCGCTGCGTTGGGTTGCCGCAAAGAGCAAGGAGGCGGCAGCGAGGGCAAACGAGATCAGCGAGGTCGATTTGTAGGAGAGGGTTGCCATCGCCGTGAGGTTGCCGGTGAAGGAGAGTGCTCCTTCCAGGATGGTGGTGAGCACCAAAACCGTTACGAGCGAGCGCATGCCCAAGGCGCCCGCCCTGTCCGAATCCATGGCGTCGGTTACGTCGCGGAGCAGTCCGCCGATCAAAAATGCGATAACGTACGTGACGGCGCTCATGAGTTTCTGGAGCCAAGAAAACTCACCGCCGCTTGTCGCACTCATGGCGGCCAAATACCCGTTAACAACAAATGCGAGGATGCCAACGGCGATGACCGTCGTCGTGTAGCTCTTCTGGGAGAGTCGACTCTTAGCCAGTCCAAACCATGGCGCCATGAAGACCGTGGCGGCATAGACCCAGATAAACTCAAGGCCTAGCGTGTACCAGTAGTGCGTACTGAGGGTAACATCGGGAATGGGGGAGACGACCGTGGACCACGCGAGCGCCACGAGGCAATAAAACGCAGTGGGCATAATGACCTTGCCAAGGCGCTGTGCCGTCCGTTGCATTTGCGACTTCCACGTTGCTCCACCGTCCCAAGCACGCGCGGCCGAAGCGATGAGAAAATAGCCCGAGATCATAAAGAAGACCTCGTTGGCCCAGCAGCCAAGCAAGTTAATAAAACCGAGCACGCCGGAATGGGGGAACATCGCAAGTGGGGCATATTCCACGGCGCCGACGCAGACGGCTTGGAAGGTCCACTGAAAGGTGTGGAACACCGCGATGCCGGCGACCGCGACCAAACGCAGTGCTTCGATGGGTATGTTGCGTGCGGCTTTGGGCTGCATGACGTCCTTTCTTATCGGTTTGCCTCTGCGAGCTCCATAGATTATATAAACGCCCGCTAGCGCGCTGACCCTTTGATACCATGAAACGACAGGTATTTCCTAAGGAGCACATTTGTCTACTAACGCCTCTGGCAGCCCTGTTCTGTCGCTGCTTATTCCCATTTACAATGTTCAGCGCTACCTGCGCGAGTGTCTCGATTCCGCCCTGGCGCAGACGCTCAAGGATATTGAGATCATCTGCATTAACGATGGGTCGACCGACAACTCGCCGGCGATTATTCGCGAGTATATGGAGCGCGATGAGCGCGTCAAGATGATCGACAAGGCCAACAGCGGCTACGGCGACTCGATGAACCACGGTCTGGAGATGGCGCGTGGCAAGTACGTGGGCATCTTGGAGTCCGATGACTTTATGGCGTCCGACGCACTCGAAAAGCTTGTCTCGGCCGCCGATAGCAATAATGCCGACTTTGCGAAGGCGAACTTTGATTTCTACTGGTCTAAGCCCGAGGAGCGCCGTTCGCTGCACGAGATGTTTAAAGCCAAGGACTGTGGCAAGCCGGTGCACCCGAGCGATACGACGCAGTTCTTTAAGCAAAAGCCGTCGATTTGGTCGGCCGTGTACCGTCGCGATTTTCTTGAGCGCAACGGCATTAAGTTCCTGCCGACTCCGGGGGCATCCTTTCAGGACACGTCATTCGCCTTTAAGGTGATCGCGTGCGCCGATAAGGCTGTTTACCTTCATGATGCCGTGTTGTCTTATCGCCAGGACAACGAGAATTCCTCGGTCAATTCTTCGGCTAAGGTCTTTTGCGTCAATACCGAGTATGCCGAGATCGAGCGTTGGATTCGAGAGGATTATGCCCGCGACCACGCAAGTGATGACGTCGCGCGCATGCTCAAGTTCAATCAGCTCATTAAGTACGATTCGTACATGTGGAACTACGTGCGCCTGGCGCCTAAGTTCTATAAGGAGTTCCTGGTTCAGATGGCCAAGGAGTTCCAAGCGGCCTTGGACGCGGGGGAGTTTTCGCTTGACGACCTCAAGCCGTGGAAGCGCGCAAATCTCGCTGCCATCCTCAAAGATCCTGAGGGCTGGGTCGACGAGCATCCGAGTTTTGCGACGGATGGTGCCTTGGGGCGTGCTAAGTATTACGCCTCGGTTGGAGGCCCAGGCGTAGTTGCTGCCTTCCTCATCGAATCGCTGAGGGGGTAGGTCGACATGGGAGAGACTTTGACCCCCAAAGCGACCATTGTCGTTCCCGTCTACAATTCGTCGCGCTCCATTCAGCGATGCCTCGATTCGCTGTTGGCCCAGTCCGAGCGCTCGATTCAGGTTGTCTGCGTCAACGACGGTTCGACTGATGATTCGTTGAACGCGTTGCGCCAGATCGCGCGGGCCGACGATCGCGTACTGGTGATTGACCAGGAAAACGCGGGCGTCTCGTGTGCTCGAAATGCCGGTATCGATGCCGCCGAGGGCGAGACCGTCTTTTTTGTGGACGCTGACGATTACATCGATGCCCAGACGGTCGAGCGCGTGCTGCATGCCATGGAGTCTGCGGATGCCGAGGCCGCCGTTTTTGGCGGCGTCTGTGAACCTGCCGATGCTGCCCCCAGGCGCGTCCAGCAACTCATGAGCCCCAAAGCTGGTACCTTCGGCGCCCGTGATCCCCAGCTGCTGTTCCATTCGAATGCGCAGCCCTATGCCTGCCGTGCGGCTTTTTCGCGCGAGCTGCTCAATCGCGAAGGCATTCGCTTCGCCCCCGGTTTGGCTTTGGGCGAGGACGTCGTCTTCCAATTTGCGGCTTATGCGCTTGCCCGCAGGACCGTCGTCATGCCGGACAAGTTCTACCACTACGTGATGGAGAGTGAATCGGCGACGCACGAGTTCAACAGTGCCGAGGCTCGCGCCAAAAAGCTCGATGCCCATATGAGAATGCTCGAGGAGGTCTTGGAGGACTGGGCAGCCTACGGTCTTTTGGACCTGTGCCCCGGCGAGCTGATAACTTGGTTTTTGGACCTTATTGTGTTCGACCTGGCGCGCTTGGATGCCGATGGTTTCCATCGCGTGGCGGCTCGCGTCAACATGGACCTCGCGACGTTTTTGGGAACGGACTGGGCAGATATGCCTGCCAAGGGCGCCGTTTGCCGTGTTGCCCACAAGCTCGTTGCGACGACCTCGGGCGTTTCGATGGCAGACGCCACGCTGTTCTATCTTTCGACTCGCGGTCTCAAAGCCTGCCTGGAGCGCTTTATCTAATTCCAAGCGCTGCCGCCCGCCGCAACTCGGCTGCTAAAATAACCCTGTTACACGCTATTCAACAGGAGGTTCTCTTGCAGAACTCTGATACCCCTAAAGTTTCGCTGCTCGTCCCCATCTGCAATGTTGAGCGCTACCTGTGCGAGTGCCTCGATTCCGCCGTGGCGCAGACGCTCAAGGACATCGAGATCATCTGTATTAACGACGGCTCCACCGATAGCTCGCCGGATATCATCCGCGAGTACATGGAGTGCGATGAGCGTGTAAAGATGATCGACAAGGCCAACAGCGGCTACGGCGACTCGATGAACCGCGGCCTGGAGATGGCGCGCGGCGAGTACGTGGGCATCCTTGAGTCCGACGACTTTATGTTTGAGGATTCGCTCCAAAAGCTGGTCGCCAAGGCCGATGCTGAGCATGCCGATGTGGTAAAGGGCGACTTTTACCTGTATTGGTCCACGCCCAGCGAGCGCCGTGAGCTGTTTGGGATCATCGACGAGTACATGACGGGCGCCGCGTATCGCCCCGTCGATCGCCCGGGCATCTTCTACCGCAAACCTTCCATTTGGTCGGCTATCTATCGACGCGAGTTCCTCAACGACAATCAGATTCGGTTCCTTCCCACGCCGGGTGCCTCGTATCAGGACGCAGGCTTTAACTTTAAGGTTTGGGCTTGCGCCGAGCGTGCCGCGTTTATTGCGGACCCCATTTTGTGCTATCGCCAAGATAACGAGAAGAGCTCCGTTAATTCGCCCAACAAGGTGTTTTGCGTGTGCGACGAGTATGCCGAGATGCAACGTTTTTTGGACGAGCGTCCCGAGCTCAAGGCTCAGCTTCAGGGCATTTTAATGCGCATGAAGGTCGATACGTACCGTTGGAATGATGAGCGCTTGGTCGAAGGGCTGCGCGAGCAGTTTTGGAAGAAAGCCTCGTCCGAGCTCAAGGCCGATTGGGATGCCGGTCGCTTTGACCTGTCGCTGTTTGATCCGCGTGGCGAGACCGATTTGCGTCTGATGGTCAAGTCGCCTCGCGCCTATATCGATTCGCGCTTTGACTTTAAGAAGCCGGGCAAGCTCAATACGTTTAAGCATTACTTTAAGATTGGCGGCCTGCCGCTGGTCTGGCGCGTGCTGACGTATCAGCGCACCTACGGCGACAACCCGCACCCCGATGACGTTCCGGCCGCACAGTAGGAGCGAGTGACTATGGCTACCCCCAAGATTTCCGTTGTCGTTCCCATCTATAACGTGGAGGAGTGCCTGGCCTGGTGCCTGGACTCCCTGCTTGCGCAGGACATGCCCGATTGGGAAGGCGTGTTAGTCAACGATGGCTCGCCGGACGGTTCGCGCGATATTGCGGCTGCCTATTGCGAAAAGGATGCGCGCTTTACGCTGGTCGATAAGGAGAACGGTGGCCTGTCGAGTGCACGTAATGCAGGCATCGCTGCGTCCACGGCGCCTATCGTCGCGTTTTTGGATTCCGACGACCGATTTACGCCCGATGCATGCCGCGTGATCGTCGATGCCTTTGAGCGCGAGGACTGCGACGTTTTGACCTTTGGCGCGAATCCGTATCCGCTGGAGGCGGGGTATCCGTGGCTTAACTATGTGCTGAGCCCGCGCGATGTGTCGTTTGAAGGCTATAGCTCCGACCTGCTGTTTAAGGAAGCTTCTCGCCCCTTTGCATGGCGCACTGCCTGCAAGCGTGAGTTTTTGCTGGGCAACGGGATCGTGTTCGACGAAACCGTTAAGTATGGCGAGGACCAGGTCTTCGATTTTGCCGTGTACGGTCGTTCGCGTAAGACCGCGCTTATCTCGAACAAGCTGTATGACTACCGCGTGGCGCGCAAGGGCTCGCTCATGGACACCATGCGCTATGACGACGAGACGCGCCTGCTGGAGCACGTGAAGATTTACTCCGCGGTGCTGGCTGACTGGCAGCGCGACGGTCTCGATGCTCAGCATGCCGATGACCTGGCGTACTTCCTATGCGATCTGGTGCTGTACGATGCGCTCAGGTTGCTGGGTTCGGATTGCGGCAAGGTGTTTGCTGCCGTTGCCACGGCGCTTGCCGGTTCTGCCGTGGGCAGCGATGCTGCGCTCGCACAATGCGCTCCTTCTGTTGCTGCTATGGTGCGTGCGGCGCTTACCAGCAAGGCCCCCAATGCCCGTGAGTGCAAAAAGCTCATGTTCGATTACGACGTCTTGAGGTTTGGGCGCCTGGGTGCCTGCAAACGCATGGCAGCGAACGCCCTGGGAAAGCGAGAAGTGTAGATGAGTATCAAGCGTTTGGCGCTTTGCCGCAGTCAGGGCCGTCTGTTTGTGCTGCTTCGTTTTGCCGGTCAGGATGTCGCCGCGCTTATTGAGCGGGAGGGCTCTCAGGCGTTTGCCCATGCGACGACGAGCGGTTCTTGTGTGCCGTCGCTGGTGCTCCCGGTCGATCATGGCCGTGTGCTGGCGCTTTGTCCTTCCGTTTCCGATTACGAGCGCGAGCTCGCCGTCTTGGTGCTTCCGTTTTTGGATGGCTCGTCGATGGATGTTGTTTTTGCATCCGGTGGCCAAAGGTTGGGCTCCATTCGCCTCGATAGCCGCGTGGCCAAGCTGGAATCCAAGGTTAACTACAAAGCAAAGCCTGCGCTGTGCGCGCTTATCCGCGATGCGCAGCGTGGCGAATGCTGCGGTCGCTACGAGATCGATGCCATTCGCTATTTACCGGCAGACGCCGGCGCGGTGTGGCGCTATGAGGTTACCTGGGCGGGAGGACCCCAGTGCGCACCTGAGCTCCAGATCTTCGATACGCATATGAATGCCATCGATGTCACCGTGCATGTGTTTGAATCGCAGATCGATGTGCCGCAGCAGAACGGATGCCGCGTCAATAAAACGTATTTGAGCGTTGAGATGCCCCAGGATATACGTGATTTTGTCGCGATTGCGGCTGATCCCACGGGCCTAATCCAGAGCGGTTTTTGCGCCATGGATGGTCGCCTGTACAACGGCATGGTCGACGACAGCTGGAACCGCATGAAGGACGCGCGTGCAGACGACGCAGCTTATCGACGTTGGTTTGAGCAACATCGCGCAAAGCCGGGCGATTTGGCGTGCCAGCGTGTCGCTTCGGCGGCCTTTGCCTATAGGCCGCTCGTGAGCATTGTGGTGCCGTGTTACAAGACTGATCGGGTTTACCTGCGCGAGCTGCTGGACTCGGTGCTAGCCCAGAGCTATGACAACTGGGAATTGCTGTTCATGGACGCCTCGCCCGAATGGGATGCGGTGGCCAATCTTGCGGCAAGTGCCAACGACGAGCGCGTTCGTCGCATTGGGCTGCCCGGCAACGGCGGCATTGTGGTCAACACCAACGCAGGTATTGAGCAAGCGATGGGCGACTACGTCGCGTTCTTGGACCATGACGACATTCTGGAACCGGACGCGTTATTCCAGTATGTTTCCGCACTGAATAAGGCGGCCGAGGGCGAGCGTCCCCAGGTCCTGTTCTGCGATGAGGACATGTTCCAGAAAACGGGGGAGTGGGGCCAGCCGGTCTTTAAGACCGTACTCAACGTCGACCTGCTCTATAGCCATAACTGCGTGACGCATTTCCTGATGGCGGAGAAGGCGCTCATCGATCACATTGGCATGTCGCCAGAAGACGTCGCGGGTGCCCAGGATTACGACCTGACGCTTCGCTGTCTTGCAGCCGGCGCGCGCTTTGAGCACGTTGCGCATGTGCTGTATCACTGGCGCGTGCATCCGGGATCGACCGCCGACGGTTCTGCCGATAGCAAGCCGTATGCTATTGAAGCCGGGCGCCTTGCGCTTCAGCGCCACTTTAACGCGCTGGGCATTTGCGGAACGGTCGAGGAGACCGAGACGCCGTTTGTCTACCGCATGCGCTATGCGCTGCCGGAGCCTGCGCCGCTGGTGAGTGTTGTGATTCCCACCAAGGACCACGTTGAGACGCTTGATGCCTGTGTGATGTCGATCGCCCAGAAGGCAACGTATGCCAACTACGAGATTGTCTTGGTGGAGAACAACAGCGAAGCCCCGGAGACGTTTGCGTATTACGAAACCCTGCCGGAACGCGTGACTGCGGCATCCGAAGGCAAGGGCATCGCGCGCGTCGTGTACTGGCCGGGCGAGTTCAATTACTCTCAGATCATCAATTTTGGTGTGAAGCACGCCAAGGGCGACTACCTGCTGCTGCTCAACAACGATACAGAGGTCATAAGCCCGGACTTTATCGAAGAGATGATGGGCTATCTGCAGCGTCCCGATGCGGGCGTGGCGGGCGCCAAACTCTACTTTGCCGATCATCTGGTGCAGCATGCCGGCATTTTGGTTGGCGTGCGTGGCGCACTTGCCCATGCCAACCAGGACTTCTCGGCAAAGTGCGAGGGCTATCTTGCCCGCGCTGTGCGCCCGGGCAACTTTAGCGCCGTAACGGGTGCCTGCCAGATGGTGCGACGCGACGTATTTGAGCGCGTCGGCGGCTACAACGAGGAATTCGCCGTTGGCTTTAACGACGCAGACTTTTGCCTGCGCGTATGGGAGGCGGGCTACTGCACCATCTATACGCCCTATGCCGAGCTATACCACTACGAGTTCACCTCGCGCGGTAGGGAAGAGGCCAACGAGAGAAAACTGTGCCGCTGGAAGCGCGAGCAAGCACTGTTCATGCAGCGCTGGCCTGAGTTCTTCTTGACGGGCGATCCATGGTTGGGGCCGAACCTATCTCTCGACAGTGAGTACTTCTCGCTTTAGAGCGAAGTAATTCCAAGATCCGGCAAAGTGTCCTCAAGAGCTGCAAGGGCGGTGGGGTTCAAGTACTCCTCGTTCAAGCAGCTCTTGTCATATCGAAAACGTGTATCTCGTGAGCATTCGATGAGTTCTGCAGTAAAGAAGTTCTCCCAGCTAAAGAACTTTGAGCTTTCGATATATTCAGCGGGGTTAAGCAGCATGTCCTTAATGTGTTTGCTGTTGAATAATCCCGACTTTAACACGAGCCATTCAAACGATTCCGGTAGGAATAGCTTGATGTTCTTTCGGCGCAATAGAGCAGCTGCTTCCGCAATTTCTGGTCCAAAGGCGGCGCCGTCGGCAATCACGAGGATGTCGTTTTCCGGTGCGTCCATAATGCAGTTGCAAATATTTGATTTTCCTCCCGCGCTGATGCACTTAATGCTGCTCTTTTTGCATAGCAAACTGAAGAATTCGTAGCCCGAATTTGTGTCCTCGACGATGACAAGCTCGGGCCTCTCGCCTCTAAATTCAGTATCACCGTAAATACGATATGTAGAGGTGTAGACACGAGAGTAAACGGGATACTTCGTTGTGGTTCGGTTGGTGTTCTTAAGACCGTAGATTTCATCAACGCTATAGGGCAGTTGGCGCAGTGACTCTCTGGCGACGATTACGTAGTAGTTTGAGCTACGTTTTGCTTCATGGGCAAATTCTCTTGATCGAACAAAAGTATTGCCCTCATCAATAAAAACAATACTGCTGGAAATCTCTTGGAGATCTCTGCGCCAATATTTTCCAGATATTGTTTTACAGGGCACTTTGCAACTTACTGTTACGCCGCTTTGTGCCCCAAGCTCTTCGTGAGCTGCCACCATATCAAGCAGAGTTGTCTTGCCTGTAGCACTGTTGCCTTGGATGATGGTCAGATTTCTATTGATGGTCAGTTTAAACTGAACCCGGTTATTTTGAATAATTACCTTGTATGATCCGCGCATCAGGAGTTCTCCCTTAGGCATTTCCCAGCTATGGGGACAAGGTCAAACATCGTGTGAACGACATCGCCTGTGTTCGCAATGACAGCCGTGAATTTGCCGTTTCCGAAATCCATTAAATGGTAGAGATTGATTGTTAGATCCTTTTGTGCGGCGATTCTCAGAATCCAGTAGGCGCAATTATCACCGCAATTCGAGGCGTTATATATATTCTGCGGCATAAAGTACATAAGCAGTAGCGTTTTGGTGCCGCTGGATAGTTTCTCGGGAGGAATGACGCCTAGAATCTTGGTATCGATTGCATTGGGGCCTACCACGGTGCCCTTATCGATTGATTTAATAATCCGTTGAGCAAAGGCATCTTGAAACCACTGGGGCGAATAGACGTTATCGAAGTAAACCGACGTGTTGTAGATAACATTTTCCATATCACCATAGTGAATTGTTAGCACGTTGGCTCCTTCGGCTTGCTGATTTGGCATTTAGTGAGATTGATTATATCGCAGCACATGAGGCGGGCGTTATCGGCCCGCGGCAGATGTGATTGATGGCCAAGGTTTGTATTATGTGGCTTTATTAATCAATTCGCTCATGAGCTCAGTTTGTCTTAGATGCTCTTTGACGAAACGGTAAAGGCGTGAAGGCTTTTATTTAAATTGCAGCTACAAAGACACCTTTTATCGATTTCCCGTTGAAAAACTGAATTGTTAGTTTGAGAATAACTTAAGAGAGCCTTAAATCTCGGAGAAAGGATGTCGTATGAAAAACCTTCGAGAAAGATGGCACGGACTAACAGTGCTGGGAGTTGTTGCATTTGCCGCTGCCTGCATGACGGTTGCCCCGGCGCCCTCATTTGCTGATATTGCTGGCGGTGGCGGAGGCGGTGGACCGATTACGGAATGGTGTTCCGACGGTCGTCCGAAGACTGGACTCGTTCGGTGCGAGGACGGCAACCTTCGCTATTTCGATCCCGAAACTGGCGCCATGGTCACGAACCAGTGGCATAACGAATACGAAGCTGTCTGGTACTATTTTGGCGCTGACGGGACCGCGGTGTCGGGCTGGCAGTCTATCGGTGGGGACAAGTATTACTTCTATCCCGAAAGCCATGATATGGCATACGGCCGAGTTCAGATTGACGGCAAGAACTACTTCCTGAACACCCCTGGTGCCAACGCCGATGGCCGCATGCAGCATAGTGGCTGGTTCTACGACTCCATCTACGGAAAGTGGTCCTATGCGACCTCCGACGGTGAGCTATTGACCGGTTGGCATAATCTCGGCGGGGCTTGGTACTATTTCAACGAATCTGGGGTCATGCTGACTGGCTGGATCAACGATTCGGGTACCTGGTACTACACTACTGCCTCCGGTGCGATGGTCACTGGCTGGCTCAACATCGGCGGTACGTGGTTCTACCTCGACGGCTCGGGCGCCATGGCCGCTAACAGCTGGCGCAGCCTCGGCGGCTCCTGGTACTGGTTCGGCGACTCCGGTGCAATGGCCACTGGCTGGTTCTTGGCAGGCGGCTCTTGGTACTATGCGAGCGGTTCGGGCGCCATGGCAATCGGCTGGCTCAGCAATGGCGGCACGTGGTATTGGCTCGGAGGCTCGGGCGCTATGGCCTCTAACTCTTGGGCTAACGTTGGTGGAGTTTGGTACTGGTTCGACGATTCCGGTGCGATGGCCACCGGCTGGCGTCAGGTCGGCGGCGCCTGGTACTACTTTAGCGGTTCCGGCGCTATGGCTCACGACGCCTGGGTCGGCGACTACTACCTCCAGTCTTCCGGTGCCATGGCTACGAATGCCTGGGTTGGCTCCTACTATGTCGGCGAGGACGGCAAGTGGATTCCGGGCTACGGTTTAGTTTGGTATAAGAACGGTAGCGATGTTTACCATACGCATAAGTGCCGTACCGTTGGTAAGGACGCAAAGGGCTATTCGCAGATCTCTATTCAGGAGGCCCAGAGGCGTGGCGCTTCACGAGAGTGCAAAAACTGCCAGCAAATTGGCTAGCACATTACTGAGCTAGTTTTGATTGAGGCCCCGTTGCCCTGAAGCGACGGGGCCGCTGCGTGATTGGATACTGTGCTGCTATGAAGAAATGGTCATTCGGAGTGCTGGCTTTTTCGGGCCTCATTTCTTTTGGGCTCCTTTTAGGTTCGCCCTCGATGTTATACGCCCTTGATTCGAATAACACTGACGAAGGTCCCGCATCTAACGTTGCTATTGCTTCTGTCGAGTCAGGCGTTGATGCCCAGCGCGAATCGACCTTCGTTGTCGAGCAGAACTCTCAGGTGGATAATGAGACCCCTTCTGAGGTTTCGAATCAAATTATTTGGCATCAGGGGTGGATATCACCCGAAGAAGGGGCTGGTTTTTGGCGTTGGGGCTTGTCCGACGGAACAATTGCTGTTTCTTCTTGGAGACATATAAACGGTAGCTGGTACTGGTTCGACGACGAAGGTCGAATGGCTCAGGATGGGTTGGTTCAAGTTGGGGGTGCGACGTATGCCTTCTCCTCTTCGGGCGCAATGCGTGTCGGCTGGTACCTAGATTCTACGGGCTCCACTTCTGCTTGGCGTTATTTCTCCGGTTCTGGCGCCATGGTAAAAGGCTGGCTTTCAGATGGCAGCAACTGGTATTGGCTTGATGATGAAGGCAAGATGGTCCACGACTCGATGCTACAGATCGGGGGAGCCACGTATGGATTCTCTTCTTCTGGCGCGATGCTTATCGGATGGCATCTTGATGCTTCCGTTTGGCACTATTTCTCCGGCTCTGGCGCCCTGGTGAAGGGTTGGCTCTCGGATGGGGGTCGTTGGTACTGGCTTGATCCTGCAGATGGTTCTATGGCCACCGGGCTGAAAGAATGTAATGGCACCCCTTATATCTTTAACAGTTCAGGGGCCATGCTCTCCTCCCAGTGGGCGCTTATTGACAACAACTGGTATTACGCTGACTCCAACGGCTTGCTGCATGGAGGCTGGTTACTTCTGGGGAATTCTTGGTATTACCTGGATCCAGGAAGCCATATTATGTCCACGGGCTTTGTGCAAGTGGGCTCGTCCACCTATTTCCTTACGAGTTCAGGTGCCATGACAACAGGCTGGGCACTTGCTGATGGTACTTGGTATTACGCTGCATCAAACGGAGTTATTCAACGAGGACGATGGATAAAGTTCGGAAGCGCCTGGTATTACCTTGATGACGTATCCGGCGCAATGCGCACTGGTGAATATACGGTAGGCGACACGCGCTATTATTCTTTTGACTCCGGTGCGATGGCTTCTTCGTGTTGGATCAACTTGAGCGACGGGATGTCATGGGCGGATTCTTCTGGTGCGTTGAATGATCCATTGCCTATTGCACCCGACGGGTCCCCTGTAGCATCGGGCTGCGTCGACTCGTCTTCGTTGCCGGGTATCATTCATATTGGAGACTCGGTTTTCTATGCGGATGCGAATGGTGCCATTAACGTGGCGTCTGGTTGGATTTTGTCGAAAGACGCTTCTGGCGAAAGTGGCAATACTTGGTACTACGCATCTTCCAATGGTGTCCTTAAGTCTGGTTGGCAATATGTCAACGGTGCGTGGTATTGGATGGACCCTTCCACATTCAAGATGAAAACTGGATGGCTTAATGACGGCGGTACGTGGTACTGGCTCCAGCCTTCGGGCGCCATGTTTGCTAACGGGTGGCTGAAAATCGATGGCGTCGACTACTACTTCAATGCAAGCGGTGCTTGGTTGAATACGTCTGGTTCTGTTTTGGGGGTCAATAGGTCCAGCCTGGTCAATTGGCTTATGGGCCACGAAAACGACGGCTATTACCGTGGAACACGTTACGATACACATCTCAGCCAGGAAACGTGCATGTATCCAAAGGGTGATCCTCGCTGGGATGGGTATACCGGTATGAACTGCGGTGGATTTGTATCGCACGCATATATGAAGGCGGGCGGTAATTTAGCTCCCATTGCCGCCGAGCTGAGCCATTCCCCTTGGAGTGGAGGTCCCGGAAGGGGCGGCTGCGTAAACGCGTATCGTTGGTACGGCTACGCTATCGATACGTGCGCGAACGTGACTTATTTCAACTCTATTGATGAGTTGTTACGTAGTGGTTTGGCTCGTAAGGGGGACATTGTGTTCTTCAATCCTTACAACCCATATGCGGACGATAGCCACATTGGCTTTTTCTGGGGCAATTCGCCGAGCGAAAATTTGTTCTGGCATAGTGATGGTTATGGAAATCGCATCTCCGGTTTGACTGCTTTGGGCCCATCGAAAGTAATACTGATCCGTTAGAATTCCGATTTGTAGGGGATTCTCTGGGTCCCCTACCTTTTTGACATCTGGTTTGAAAGTTTATTTGAAGTCGGTATTCTTGGGGGGTAAGAGAGGGGGCAATGAGCCTTCTGGTTCAACCCTGCGGTAAGTTCTTATTTTCTTTGCAGCATTACGCCCAACTATTTATTGTTCTAGATGGCGTCTTGTCCTGTTAGATGTTCTGGATTCTTTCATAGCTATGCTGTAAGCTAGACGCAATCAAGAGCGAATGACGAGGTTTACATGAACAAACATCTTAAGTTGTTTTTGGCATTGTTGGTGTTGATGGTCCTTGCATCCATTTCTGTGGTTGTATTCCCTGCGGATGCGGAGGCCGCACGGGCTCTGGTTGAGAATTCTTGGCGTTATGAGGATGGACAATTAGTTTCAGATGATGCTTCTTCCGAAGAAGACGGAATAGCTTTATTGTCTATGGACGCTCTTCCCGATGGGGTTACAGCTCAGGGCATTGACGTCAGCGAGCACCAAG
This sequence comes from uncultured Collinsella sp., assembly GCA_900541665.1. Taxonomy (GTDB): domain Bacteria; phylum Actinomycetota; class Coriobacteriia; order Coriobacteriales; family Coriobacteriaceae; genus Collinsella. The sequence continues at coordinate 4,161 of UQKV01000016.1, read as the reverse complement.
GGCGTATTGATTGGGACGCAGTTAAAGCTTCTGGCATCGATTTCGCTATTCTGCGCGTTGGGTTTGGCGCTCCGTCTTTCGGCGGTCGAGTTGACTATCAATTTAATCGAAATATTTCTGAGTGCGAGCGACTCGGAATTCCCTACGGCGTCTATGTCTATTCATATGCTTTTGATAATCAACAGGCAGCCGATGAGGCGTCCATGGTGATTGACTGCCTATCGGGGCACAATCCTAGGCTACCGGTGTATTACGATCTTGAGGACAAGACAATTATTGCAGATGGTCGTCAATCCGGAATTGCATCTAGAGCTCAGACATTCTGTAATAAGATTTCTAGTGCTGGATATAAGCCAGGTATTTATGCAAACCTAAATTGGTTTAACAATATATTGACCGACCCTGTATTTAAGAGCGGTTCTTGGGATCATTGGATTGCTCAATACAACTCCCAATGTCACTATACCGGCAGTTACAGCTTTTGGCAGTATACAAGCCGCGGAAAAGTTTCTGGTATTAGCGGAAACGTTGATATGAATTACGCGTATGTTGATGTCTCTCTTTATTACTGGCAGTTAAAAGAGGGCACTTGGTATTACGCAACCTCTGACGGCAAAGCGTATACCGGATGGTTGCGCCAGGGCGGAGCCTGGTATTGGCTCGACCCCGATGCGGGCGGTGTAATGGCCACCGGGCTCCACGAGTGCAACGGCTCCATGTACTGGTTCGACGCCTCCGGCGCCATGGCGACCGGATGGGTCCTCGACGGCGGGACCTGGTACTACGCGACTGGTTCCGGCGCGCTGGCGCGCGGCCCCGTATCCGTCGGCGGCGTGCCCTACTGCTTCAATACGAAGAGTGGGGCCATGCTGACGGGCTACCAGACGGACGCGCAGGGCGTCCGCCGCTACTTCGGCAGCTGCGGCCCCCTTAACGGCTGGGGCCTCGTCGACGGCTCTTGGTTCTGGTTCGCTGACGGTATCGCCTCGACCGGCTGGATTCGCACCGGCGGTTCCTGGTATTGGCTCGATCCCGAGGCGGGCGGCGCCATGGCCACGGGCCTCCATGTGTGTAACGCCGCAGCGTACTGGTTCAACGCCTCCGGCGCCATGGCGACAGGCTGGATCTTCGACGGCGGTACCTGGTACTACGCGACTGGCTCCGGCTCCCTCGCCTCGGGATGGGCCTACGTTGGTGGTGCGTGGTACTGGCTGGATCCCTCGACGCACGCGATGGTCACTGGCACTCAACAAATCAACGGGTCACAGTATTCTTTTTCGAGTAGCGGTGTTTGGCTCGGCTAACAGCTTTTCTTTAATTGCTTTTTTCTAATTACATATTGCTCTTAGTTATCCATTTGTAGACTATGTTTATGTAAGAATTGGTTACAACTGGGGGCTACGCATGGCAAGAAATAAGCGAATTACATTAACCCTAATTATTCTTTTGACTCTACTGCTCGCTGGGCCCGGTGTGGTTGATATCGCGAATGCAGACTCCATAAGCTCATCCATCCTCGCTGTTTCTGAGCAGCAATCCGTCTCCTCGTCTCTTACTTCTTCCGATTCAATCGATGATGGGTCTGCTCAAGAATCCGTTAAATGGAATCAGGGTTGGAATTCGTTTGACGGTAACTGGTTCTATGTGGATTCAGTTAATCCGGTCTCGCTGCATTCTGGCTGGCTCTATACCAATGGGGCCTGGTACTGGCTCGACCCCTCGACGCATGCCATGGCCATCGGGCTCCATGAGTGCAATGGCTCCGCGCACTGGTTTGACGCCTCCGGCGCGATGGCGACCGGGTGGGTGCTCGACGGCGGCACCTGGTACTACGCGACGGGCTCCGGCGCCCTCGCCTCCGGCTGGCTCAACCTAAGCGGTACGTGGTACTGGCTCGACCCCTCGACGCACGCCATGGTGACGGGCTTTCATGAGTGCAACGGCTCACTGTACTGGTTTAATGCGTCCGGCGCGATGGCTACCGGATGGCTCCTCGACGGCGGCACCTGGTACTACGCGACAGGATCCGGCGCGCTGACGCGCGGCCCCGTATCCGTCGGCGGCGTGCCCTACTGCTTCGACGCCCGGACGGGGGCCATGCTGACGGGCTACCAGACGGACGCGCGGGGCGTCCGCCGCTACTTCGGCAGCTGCGGCCCCCTTAACGGCTGGGGCCTCGTCGACGGCTCTTGGTTCTGGTTCGCTGACGGTATCGCCTCGACCGGCTGGATTCGCACCGGCGGTTCCTGGTATTGGCTCGATCCCGAGGCGGGCGGCGCCATGGCCACGGGCCTCCATGTGTGTAACGCCGCAGCGTACTGGTTCAACGCCTCCGGCGCCATGGCGACAGGCTGGATCTTCGACGGCGGTACCTGGTACTACGCGACTGGCTCCGGCTCCCTCGCCTCGGGATGGGCCTACGTTGGTGGTGCGTGGTACTGGCTGGATCCCTCGACGCACGCGATGGTCACTGGCACTCAACAAATCAACGGGTCACAGTATTCTTTTTCGAGTAGCGGTGTTTGGCTCGGCTAACAGCTTTTCTTTAATTGCTTTTTTCTAATTACATATTGCTCTTAGTTATCCATTTGTAGACTATGTTTATGTAAGAATTGGTTACAACTGGGGGCTACGCATGGCAAGAAATAAGCGAATTACATTAACCCTAATTATTCTTTTGACTCTACTGCTCGCTGGGCCCGGTGTGGTTGATATCGCGAATGCAGACTCCATAAGCTCATCCATCCTCGCTGTTTCTGAGCAGCAATCCGTCTCCTCGTCTCTTACTTCTTCCGATTCAATCGATGATGGGTCTGCTCAAGAATCCGTTAAATGGAATCAGGGTTGGAATTCGTTTGACGGTAACTGGTTCTATGTGGATTCAGTTAATCCGGTCTCGCTGCATTCTGGCTGGCTCTATACCAATGGGGCCTGGTACTGGCTCGACCCCTCGACGCATGCCATGACCACGGGCGTTCAAACTATCGGATCATGTGAATACATATTTAATAGTACCGGCAAGATGATGGCTAATTGCTGGTCAAACGGTGATGGGTCTTGGATGTATCATTCGTCATCCAGCGGCGCAATTGACCTTAAAGGCATCATGACCGATTCGGGAATCCAGCTGATTGACGATGACGGTAATGCCAGAACTGGTTGGATTGAGAGTCAGGGTGCTCGATATTATTGTTCTGCTAGTGGAGTAATTCTGACTGGGTGGCAGCAAATTGCTGGGTCTTGGTATTACTTTAACCCGGATGGTCGAATGGCGACCGGCTGGCTTAACGATGGCAGCAACTGGTACTGGCTGGATTCCGCTTCTGGCGCGATGAAAACGGGATGGCTTTCCCTTGGGGGCACATGGTATTACCTTGATGTCGCACGTGGGGGAGTAATGTTGAGTAACGGTTGGTATTGGATCGGCTCTACTGACTACAAGTTCAGTTCATCCGGCGCAATGGTTGGCGCTTGGGTCGATGTCCCTTGCTATTCGCAGTACCCGGAACTTCCTACTGGCTGTGAGTCGGTTGCCCTTACAAACTTGCTTAACTACTATGGTTTCGGTTTAGGTAAGACGATTATTGCGGATTATTACTTGCCCAAGGGAAGCAACGGCAACTTTGTTACCGCTTTTGATGGCAACCCGAGGCGTAGCAGCGGGGGTCTCATGGGATGCGTCGCCCCTGCGATTACTATTGCTGGAAATAATTTTCTGCGTGCTGCTGGAAGTGGCAAACAGGCAAAAGACGTCTCTTTCTCGTCAATTTCTTCCATTAAGAACAGGCTGACCTGTGGTCAACCTGTTGAGATGTGGAATACCGAGTGGGGAAGTTGGCCAGGAGGCCGCTATGCTGCTCGTTGGTATAACGGGCATTCCTATGGTCTGTGGGGCGGTAATCATGCCGTAGTCCTTAAAGGCTATGATGACGAGCGGGGAATTGTCTTTCTTTCGGATTCGATTAACGGCAATGTTACGCGAAATGCTCAGGTGTTCTTCGGCACGTGGCAACAGATGGATAGCCAGGCCGTGGTAATTGAATAGCCATAATGCAGTAAAAAAGGGAGAGCTCGACGAGCTCTCCCTTTTTTACTGCATTGTTAATCGGCTTATAGGACAAAATGTGTGTCCACGTTGGGGGCATCGTCGCAGGTCGATGC
>UQKV01000015.1 GCA_900541665.1 uncultured Collinsella sp. | reverse complement strand
GAGCCGTACGCTTGAACTTGGAAGGGGGAGGCCTCGCGGCCTCCCCCTTTTTTGCGTTATATACATGTTGTGCTTTGGGACCTAGCTTCCCCGTATGCGCTCTTACTGTTTGGCTGTTTTTTGAGTCCATCTAGTTTATTTGAGCGATAATTACTCGCATTGGCGTTAGGGAGGGCTTGATGTTTACCGTATTTGTCTTGGGCAATATTGCTTCGGGTAAGTCGACTGCCTGCCGCTATTTCGAATCTCGTGGCGCTATGCTTATCGATCTGGATGAGCTTGCAAAATCGCTGTATGTGCCGGGCTCTGATATCGTCAATGCTCTCGCGGATGAATTCGGTTGGGACATTTTGGATGAGGAAGGCGGCATTCGCCGCAGTATCCTCGCTTCTCGAGCTTTCGCTTCTCCTGATTCGGTCGCACGGCTCAATGGCATCGTGCATCCCGTTCTGATTGAACAGCTTTCGCTTAGGATTCTCGATCCGGTTTGTTGTACGGTTTCATCTCCCCGTTATCCCTTTGCGGTGGTCGAGGTTTCAGCTCCGACTGGTTTTGAGGATGCATTTGGCTTGGCTGATGAAATTCTGGTCATTAGCGCCCCTTTGTCAGTTCGTCGCGAGCGCGCTATTCAACGTGGCATGGAGCCATCTGATTTCGATGCCCGTTCTGCTTGCCAGCCCGATGAGTCTGCGCTGTGCAATCTCGCTACAACGGTGATTGATAATTCGGCAGCCGATAATTCGCTCTTTGAGCAGCTTGACTCATGGCTTGCATGCCACGGGTTTATAGATACTCCGGATAAGGAGGAGGCCGATGCCTAAGGCACGTTTCTTTACGTGGTATCGCGTGGCGCCACTTGCCGTTGTGTTCGTCTTCGGCCTTATTTCGCTCGTCTACTCGTGTGCTCCTGCCGCTTTCTTTAAGCCGCTGTATCCGATTGACTACGAGGCGTATGTAAAGCAATCCAGTATTTCGCATAATCTGGATCCGTATCTGGTGTGCGCTGTCATTAAGTCGGAATCGAATTGGGATCCCGAGGCCGAGTCGAATCAGGGTGCTCAGGGATTGATGCAGCTGATGCCCGAGACTGCCCAGGACATGATCGCCAAGGGCCTTGTCGACGGAGGGGAGTATTCGGTCGACAATCTTAACGATCCGGCTACGAATATCGAGTTTGGCTGCGCATACCTCTCGTATCTTCTCGCCTATTTCAACGGGTCGACGGATAGTGCCATCGCCGCCTATAACGCCGGTATGGGCAATGTCGACGGATGGGCGCAGCAGAACACGTCACTCCATAATGCGATTACCTTCCCTGAAACTCAGGCTTATCTGATTCGCGTCAATAATGCCTGGGTTCGATATAAGACTCTCTATCCCGATCGGTTCGTATAGGACTAAGCCCACCGCCTGCGTATACTGCAGATGTACGAGTTAGGAGTATCCATGGCGGAATTTGAAGTAGAACGCGTTGGTGGTGAACTTAAGCGCTTTGGCGTTGAGGGCGCTGATGTGCCGTTTAAGGTCGTGTCTCCATACGAGCCCGCTGGTTCCCAGCCTAAGGCCATTGAGTCACTTGTGCGGGGCGTGAGGGACGGAGACCGCTATCAGGTTTTGCTGGGCGTGACTGGTTCGGGCAAGACCTTCACGATGGCAAAGACTATTGAGGCCCTGGGAAAGCCGACGCTGGTCATGGCCCCCAATAAAACGCTCGCTGCTCAGCTTGCGAGCGAGCTCAAAGAGTTCTTTCCCAACAACGCTGTGGTCTACTTCGTCTCGTACTACGACTACTATCAGCCCGAGGCGTATGTGCCGCAAAGCGATACATATATCGAGAAAGACTCCTCGATTAACGAAGAGGTCGAGATGCTGCGCCATCAGGCGACCGCGTCACTGCTCTCTCGACGTGATGTGATCGTTGTCGCATCGGTCTCGTGTATCTATGGCATTGGCTCTCCTGAGGACTATGCGGGTCTGGCTCCAAACGTCGACAAGAAGGTGCCGCTCGAGCGCGATGACTTTATCCATGCACTTATCGACATTCAATATGATCGCAATGACTATGACCTGGCACGTGGCACGTTCCGCGTGCGCGGCGATGTTGTTGACGTGTATCCGCCTTATGCCGAGCATCCGTTGCGGTTTGAGTTCTTTGGCGACGAGGTCGAGCTGATTGCCGAGATCGATGAGGTCACCGGTGAGATGCTTCGTGAGTACGAGGCCATTCCCGTATGGCCGGCATCGCACTACGTGACCGAGAAGCCGAAGGTCAAGGCGGCTCTGAAATCGATCAGCGAAGAGTGCGAGAAGCGCGTGGCGGAGCTCAAGGCGACCGACAAGTTGCTCGAGGCGCAGCGTCTGCAGCAGCGTACCGATTATGATCTTGAGATGCTCGAGACGATGGGCTTTTGCAACGGCATCGAGAACTACTCGCGTCATCTGGACGGTCGCAAGCCGGGTGAGCCGCCGTTTACCCTAATCGATTACTTTCCCAAGGATATGCTCTGCATCATCGATGAGAGCCATGTGACGGTGCCGCAGATTCGCGGCATGCACGAAGGTGACCGCTCGCGTAAGGTGACGCTGGTGGAACACGGTTTTCGCCTGCCCTCGGCGCTCGATAACCGCCCGCTTCGTTTCGATGAGTTTGAGGCAAGGATCCCCCAGTTTATCTATGTTTCGGCCACGCCGGGCGACTACGAGCTGCGGGTGAGCCAAAACGACGTGGAGCAGATTATTCGTCCGACCGGCCTGCTCGACCCCAAGATTGACGTGCGTCCAGTTCGCGGTCAGATTGACGATCTTGAGGACGAGATTCGCGAGCGCGTTGCCCGCAAGGAGCGCGTGCTGGTGACCACGTTGACCAAACGCATGGCCGAGGACCTGACCGACCATCTGCTCGACGCGGGCATTAAGGTCAATTACATGCACTCTGATACGGCGACAATGGACCGTGTCGAGATCCTGCGAACGCTGCGCGAGGGCAAGATCGATGTTCTCGTTGGCATCAACCTGCTTCGCGAGGGCTTGGATCTTCCCGAGGTCTCACTGGTGGCAATTCTCGATGCCGATAAGGAAGGCTTCTTGCGCAACCGCCGTTCGCTGATTCAGACGATTGGCCGTGCGGCCCGTAACGCCGATGGCGAAGTCATCATGTATGCAGACGTTGTGACCGATTCGATGAAAGAGGCCATCGAGGAGACGCAGCGCCGTCGCGAGATTCAGATGGCATATAACGAAGAACATGGCATTGTGCCCAAGACGGTGCGCAAGGCCATCAACGACATCTCAAGTTTTATTGCCGAGGCCGAAAAAACTGTGGGCTCCAAGGGTCGCTCGAAGGGCGACTCTCTTGGCCATGACGCATTCTATACGCCCGATGAGTCGGGCGAGGGCGGTGTGCCAGAAACGGTGGCGCCCGAGCAGACACTTGCGGAGCAGTTGGAAGAACTGCCGCATGACGAGCTTGTGCGGATCGTCGAAACCATGGAAGAGGATATGCGTAACGCTTCTGCCGCTATGGACTTTGAGGAGGCGGCGCGCCTGCGCGATGCTGTCGTTCAGATTCGGGCGATGCTCGAGGGTGCGTCTGAGGACGAGACGATCGAGCGCTTACGCTCGCAGGCCCGCAAGGGTTCCACGTTCGCATCGGGCAGAAAACGCCAGGGTGCACGGTTTAAGAAATAACGAACAGGCCCCGAGTTCCCTGTGGAGCTCGGGGCCTATGTCTTTTGCGTGCTGGAATTTGTGCGTTAGAGGTCTGCGATCAGGGCTTCAGCACAACGGATGCCGTCGGTGGCCGCGCTCATGATGCCGCCGGCATATCCAGCTCCCTCACCACAAGGGTAGAGGCCCGGGGTCGACACGGCATGGCACGTTCGGTCTCGGGTGACAGTGACCGGTGAGCTCGAACGAGTCTCCACGCCGGTAAGAACGGCATCGGGGCGGTCGTAGCCTCGTAGCTTTTTTCCGAGTAGGGGAAGTCCCAGGCGGAGCGACTCGACGATATGCTGCGGCAGGGCTTCGTCAATTGCCGTCCAGGTCACACCGAGTGGATAGGTGGGCTTTACCTTTCCGGGCGCCTTGCTGGCGCGTCCTGCGAGGAAATCTCCGACGAGTTGTGCCGGTGCGTTCCAGTTGGAACCGCCCAGGCGATATGCGGCCGCCTCGCAGGCACGCTGGAGCTCGATGCCGGCGAGCGGGTCATCGTTGGGAAGGTCCTCAGGCGTGACGTTAACGAGCAGGGCGGCATTTGCGTTGCGTCCGTCGCGGGCATTGAGACTGGCCCCGTTGACGCACAGATGGCACGGTTCTGAAGAGGCGGCAACAACCTGTCCGCCGGGGCACATGCAAAACGAGAACACGCTGCGGCCGTTGGGAAGATGGGCGACGAGCTTGTAGGGGGCTGCTCCGAGGGCAGGATGTCCCGCCAAGGCTCCATATTGGGCTCGGTCGATGTCGCGCTGCGGATGCTCGATGCGAACGCCCATGGCAAAGGTCTTTTGTGCGAGGGCCACGTTGTGGTCCTTAAGGAGCTCAAAAATATCGCGAGCAGAATGCCCGCAGGCGAGGATGAGGTGCTTTGTCTCGATTGGCTCGTAAGCGGCGTCTTGGGACGATTGGACATCAATACCGGTGATGGCGCCAGACGCGTCGATGCGAATGTCGACGAGCTTCGTTCGATAACGGACGACACCTCCGAGCTGCTCGATGCGCTGGGATATAGCGGTGACAACCGTGGGAAGGATGTCGGAGCCAATGTGCGGCTTGGCATCCCACAGAATATCGCGGGGCGCACCCGCCTCGACGAAGGTTTCGAGGATAAGACGATGGGCGGGATTTTTTGTTCCCGTATTGAGCTTGCCGTCCGAGAAGGTCCCCGCGCCGCCCAGACCAAACTGAATATTGCTCTCGGGGTCGAGGATGCGCTCCTTTAGAAAGAGGTCGATTGCCTGCGAGCGGCGAAATGCCGGGTCGCCGCGCTCGATAAGCAAGGGCTTAAGACCTGCTTTGGCGAGCGTGAGCGCAGCGAAAAGGCCGGCGCATCCGGCGCCGACAACGACAGGGCGTTCTTGAGGTGCGTCGGAGACGGGGGAGGGGAATGAAGGCTCATCGTCTTCTATCGCGCGTACGCGCGAGCGGTCACGCTCGGCAACGCTGTCGACCGCTTCTCGCTCGAGGTGGGGACTAGTCAGCTCAACACGAAAGCTCAGGATAAAATGGACGTCTCGTTTTTTGCGAGCGTCGATTGACTTGCGGTGGAGCTCGATGGACTTGATCTCGGAGTCCTTGCAACGTAGGACGCGCTTGGCGACTCGCTTGCCAACAATGAGGCAGGCATTTTCATCGCCGGCTTCATCGAGCGACGCGTTGACTTGGGTAATTTCGATCATCGAGGTCTCCTTAGAGGCAAGAAAGAGGCCGTCCGGTATCCCAGACGGCCCGAATGCGTTTTTGATTATAGACTGAGCGGCTACAGGCTGCTTGCAGCGCGAATGCCCGAGAGCCAGGCCCACGCAAGGTTAAAGCCTCCGCAATCGGCGTCGATGTCGAGCGCTTCGCCGCAGACGTAAAGCGGGGCGTCGACAGCGCTGCGCGCGCGTAGACTGGGTGTTGAGATGCTCTCGATAGATACGCCACCACGCGTGACCTGCGCCGAGCGCTCCTCGGCTGTTCCCTCGACGAGCAACTTAAAGTGCTTGAGGATCGAGACCAGGTGGATGACATCGTTGGAGCCTGGATGGCACTGCTCGAACGCTGTGCAGACGACGCGGGAGAGTTGCGGGGCGAGCATGCCGTCGAGCCAACGGGGATCGCGGGGCGAAAAGCCGCCGAGCAGTTCAACGCGCCGGTTGAGCATATCGAGCAGCTTGTCTTTGGAGAGGTCGGGGAAAACGTCGAGCAGGATCGTATCGCCGCGCTGGATACGACGGGAGAGGTTGAAGACAGCGACGCCCGAGATGCCGAAGGCTCGAAACAGTACTTCACCGTCTTCGTGCCAGAGCTCACTATGGTTACGGGTGAGCGTCAAGCGGGCGCGGACGCGCAGACCATCCAACGTCTTGAGTGCCGCCCGATCGCCAACGACCGTTGCCGATACGGGGCAGAGGATGGGGTGCAGCGAAGTGAGGGGGAGGCTAAACGTATCGGCGATACCGGTGGGGTTGCCGCCCGTGGCGATAATTACGGCATGTGCCTGCAGGGCCTCGTTCTTGCGAGGGACATCGGCGAGCGCTTTCCGAAGCGAGCGGAGCTCCGATTTTCGGTCGTCGTGCTTTTTTGCCTTGAGCGCCCGCGCTGGACGGTCTATTTGGAGTGCCCAGCCTTCGGAAGCTTTGTGCGCCGAGGCAACGTTGGCTCCGCAGATTAAGGTGATACCTAGGCGGTCGCAAACGTTGAGAAGCGCGTCGCGCACCGATTCGGCGCGAAGGGAGCGCGGGTACAGCCGGCCTTCCTCGGAGGTTGTCATGATACCCAGCGAGGAGAAGAAACCCATAAGCTCTTGTTCGGGCTGGGGGCCCATGACGGATTCGACGAATGCGGGGTGGTTATACCGCAGAGGATCAATCGATTCGTTGGAGAGGTTGCAGCGGCCGTTACCGGTCGCAAGGAGCTTAAGGCCACAGGCGACATCGCGCTCAACGATGCAGACGCTTTTGCCAGCGCGTGCGGCCGTAATGGCAGCGGCGAGGCCTGAAGCCCCGCCGCCGATTACCAGGACGTCATAGAAGGCGCTCGCGTTCACTTAGGCCTCGTCGGTCTCGTGCGGGGTAACGGCCTCGACGGCAGAGACTGCCTTGGGCAACATGCCATCGGGCAGCGCGGTCTCGACCTCGCCCTTATCGCAGGCCTCGGCGAGTGCCGGATTAATGGGAAGCTGGCCCAAGATGTCGAGGTTATAGCGATCTGCGACCTCGGGGAGCTTGCTCTTGCCAAAGACCTCAATCTTCTTGCCGCAGTCGGGGCACTCAATATAGCTCATGTTCTCGACAATGCCCAGAATGGGGACGTTCATCTTCTCGGCCATGTTGACCGCCTTGGCGACGATCATCGAGACCAGATCCTGCGGGCTCGTGACGATGACGATGCCGTCGACGGGCAACGACTGGAAGACGGTGAGCGCGACGTCGCCTGTTCCCGGAGGCATGTCGACCAGCAGGTAGTCGATGGGGCCCCACGAGGTCTCGCTCCAGAACTGCCTAATGGCGCCTGCGATGACCGGACCGCGCCAAAGGACGGGGTCGGTCTCGTTTTGGAGCAGCAGGTTGGAGCTCATGACCTTGACGCCGTGCTCGGAGATTTCGGGCAGCATAAGGTTGCCGAGAGCATGGACGTGACGTCCGCTCATGCCGAACATCTTAGGGATAGAGGGGCCGGTAATATCGGCATCGAGGACGCCGACCTTGTGACCGTGGCGGGCAAGCTCGGTGGCGATGGCGCCGGTGACGAATGACTTGCCGACGCCGCCCTTACCGGAAAGCACGGCGATAACGCGCTTGACCTCGGACAGCGTATTCTCCTCAAATTGCGACGGCGACGTTTGCCCGCCGGCTGCCTGTGCGTGCTCGCAACCCATGTTTGACTCCTTTGTATATGTTGGGGCCTGAGCCCCGCGGTGTGACACGAGCGTCATTGTACCCTCGTTTGCGAGCGGGAGTCATTTGCGATGCATTTGGGCCGAGCGTGCTTGCAATACGATGGACCCAAGCGAATGGGCGGGCTTACTGAACTTTGCTGGCGAACTCGAGGTATTGCATGCGCTGCAGCTTGTCGATCGTCGAGGTGTAGGGGCTGTCTTCAGATTCCAAGTCGTAGCGCAGCCCGTCGGCACCGAGATAGCCAGCGACATTGATGGTGGGCACATCTGACCTTGTTGCAAGCAGGGCCTTTTGATAGTCGGTGAGCGGGGCGCCGATCTTATTAAGGGTAATGGCTGCAATCTCGTTTGCCCCGACGGTGTCGTAGACGTTGAGCTCGGTATTGCCGGCGATTTCATAGTTAGCCCAGACGAAATAGGTCGACTGATAGACACGGTAAGCGTGGCTTGCCGTGTCTTCCTGAGGGTACAGCTCGTCGTTGAGAGTCGTTGCGGCGCTCGGCTGATGGTCGCCAAAAAAGACAAGAACAACCGGTCTGCCGATATTGCGGAGCTCGTTGATAAAGTACTCGAGGTCCCGGTCGGATGCGTTGATGCAGGTGAGATAGGTGTTGAGCGCGCTATTGGCGCCCTCACTGGCTCCCTCGACCCAATAGTTTGTCAGCTCTTCGGCGGGAACGGTGCCATAGTCGTAGCCGCCGTGATTTTGCATCGTGACGTCAAAGATGAACTGCGGCGCTTCGTCGGTTCTAAGCAGGTCGAGTATCTTGTCGTAGGTGGCGTAGTCGCATACGCCGGCATGGTAACAGGGCGCACCTTCGAAATCGCCGATTGAAAGAAAGTCTCCAAAGCCCAACTGCTGATAGATTTTATCTCGATGGTAGTTGACGGGGTTTTGCGGGTGCATAGCGGTAGCGGTATACCCAAGCTCTTTAAGGTCCTTTGCCAGGCTGTTGACGCCATTCATCTGATACAGCTGATAGGGGATCTTGCCTAATCCGACAAAGGCCGTTGTCGCTCCGGTCAAAAATTCGAATTCGGAGTTTGCCGTTCCGCCACCGGTGACCGAAGCGAGCATGGTGCCGCGAACAAGTGTGTCGGGAAGCGAGTTGTAGAATGCGGGGCCGGTGTACCCGGCCGCCTGGAGCTGCTCAAAGCACGAAAGGTCGCTAAAACTCTCGTTCATGACGGCAACAATCGTTGGCTTGATTTCATTGAACTGGGCAACGGCAGCCGCGCGCTGCTCGCTCGAGCCATACGTGCTGTCGTAGGCGGCGGCGAGCTCCTGCTCGATGCTCTGCGCCTCATCGGGCGTATAGTCTTCGGGCTTCTCAATGGGCAACTCGTTGACCATTTCGGTGAACGAAGTGATAAAACCCTGAGACGCATATGTGGTGATGGGCTGCCAACGGTCAAATCCAAAATCCAGCGCCTGCTCCAAGTCGATGCTGGAAAAGCCCGAAAGCCCCACAACGGTCACTAGCAGAAAAGCGCAGAGGTTAGCGGCGATTGCGGGGAAGACATGGGTGGACGTACGGAGCTTTCGCGGTCGGATAAGCGAAAGAAGCCCCAGGGAAATCTCCAGCAGGGCGAGAGAGGTTACGATTCCGGCGGTAAAGGTAAACTCGTATCCCTCGCTCACCTCCATTGCGGTGCCAAGGGCCAAGATATCGCTTGGCAGGATGGCTTCGCCTTTAAACGTTATGACGAAGTGCTCGGCAATGCCAAGGATGCAACAGATGATGGGCACGAGGGTCATGACGCCTCCATGACGCTGTCCCAGCAAATAAAGGGAGAGTAGAACCGTCGCGAGCAGCCCGACGGAAAACCCGAATGAGTTGGCGGGAATGCGATAGAACGTTTCGTTGCAGGCAATTTCGAGTGAAACGAACGAGAGCGCTGAAACAGCGGCGATGACAAGGATGTCACGGCAAATACAGGCAACCGTTCCCGTCGCAAGATCGGTTTGGTCGATAAGTCCCGAAACCAAGGGCTCGACAAGAAGTATGACGGCGGCAGCACCGAGTGCCGAATAAGAAAGGACCCATAGGGAACTGTCCTCATTTACGAGCAATTGATTCGTAATCCATGCAGCTACCATGCCGAGCGGGATGAGGAGCGTCGCGCACCAAAGGGCGCGAAAAACAGGCGGCTGTTCCTTTCGTTTGACTGAAACGCATATGCGTGCGATGACAGCGGCCACGATAAGGACGGCGATGAATATGGGCAGATTGGCCATGTCACTCGAAGTGATTTCAAGGGGGATATCTTCGGTCATGGACGTTCCTCTGTTACAGCAAATTAAGTTCATTATTAGATTACTGTAACCTTTTCCCGGCATTTCGAGAAACAAAGCACCCGATACGCAAAGCAAAAGGTCTGCGAATCTTGTATTACGAACATCTGTGCGCGTCGAGTGCGCTAAACTCATCGTCAGTGTGATTTGAAGTTGTAGGAGGCAAGGAGCTTCCATGTCTGATTCTTCTATCGTTATTCGCGGCGCGCGCGAGCATAACCTGCGCGATATCGATGTTTCCATTCCGCGTGACCAGCTCGTGGTCATAACCGGTCTTTCCGGATCGGGCAAGAGCTCACTGGCGTTCGATACCATCTATGCCGAGGGCCAGCGCCGTTACGTCGAGAGCCTTTCGAGCTATGCGCGTCAGTTTTTGGGCCAGATGGACAAGCCCGATCTGGACTCGATTGACGGTCTGTCGCCGGCTGTGTCGATCGATCAGAAGACGACGTCCAAAAACCCACGCTCGACGGTGGGCACCGTAACCGAGATTTATGACTATCTGCGTCTGCTGTTTGCTCGCGTGGGAACGCCGCACTGTCCTGAGTGCGGTCGTGTCATTGAGCGTCAGACGACCGATCAGGTCGCCGACAAGGTGCTGGCGGCGGGGGAGGGCCGCCGCGCGTTTGTGTTGGCGCCGGTGGTTCGTGGACGCAAGGGCGAATACGCCAAGCTGTTTGAGGACCTGCGTGCGGAGGGCTTTAGCCGTGTGCGCGTCGACGGCGAGGTGCGCTCGCTTGACGACCCTATCGACCTGGACAAGAAGTTCAAACACGACATTGAGGTCGTGGTTGACCGTATCGTGATTCGAGAGAACTCCCTGGGTCGCATTGCCGAGTCCGTTGAGCAGGCGACGGCACTGGCGCACGGTAACGTGAGCGTGTACATGCTGCCCGACCGCGACGCTCCCGAGGGAACCGAGGGCGAGCTGCTGGAGTATTCGCTGGCGCTGGCGTGCCCGGAGCACGGGCATTCCATCGACGACCTACAGCCGCGCGATTTCTCGTTCAACGCGCCCTATGGTGCATGTCCCGAGTGCGACGGCCTGGGCTTTAAAAAGACAGTCGATGCCGAGGCACTGATTGAAGACCCCTCAAAGTCGATTGCCGACGGAGTCTTTGGCAGCCTGTTCGGCAATTCCAACTATTATCCGCAGATTTTTGCCGCGGTCTGCAAACACTTTAAGGTGAGTGCCGATACGCCATGGGAGGACCTGCCCCCGCGGGTGCGTCGTGCGTTTTTGGATGGCATGGGCGACACGAAGATTTCGGTCGACTATCAAAAGCTCGATGGGCGTCGCAGCCAGTGGGACACTAAGTTCTCGGGTGTGCGCAACATCCTGTACGAGCGCTACAACGAGACGACGAACGAGAACACCAGGACTCGCTTGGAGAAATACATTCGCGAAGAGCCATGCTCGAGCTGTCATGGTGCTCGCCTGCGTCCCGAGATGCTTGCCGTCACCGTGGGCGGCAAGTCCATTTACGACGTCTGCTGCCTGTCGTGTCGTGAGTCGCTCGAGTTTTTTGAGGGCCTGGAGCTTACCGAGCGTCAGCAGTTTATCGGCGGTCGCATCGTCAAGGAAATCCTGGAGCGCCTTCGTTTTCTGGTCGATGTCGGACTCGACTATCTGACGCTCGATCGCGCCTCGGCGACGCTTTCCGGCGGTGAGGCACAGCGCATTCGCCTGGCAACGCAGATCGGCGCCGGCCTCATGGGCGTTCTGTACATTCTGGACGAGCCGTCGATCGGCCTTCACCAACGCGACAACGAGCGCCTGATCAAGACGCTCGAGCGCTTGCGCGATATCGGTAATACCGTTATCGTCGTCGAGCACGACGAAGATACTATTCGCGCTGCCGACTACGTGATCGATATGGGTCCCGGCGCGGGCGTTAACGGCGGACACGTGGTCGCCGCGGGAACGCCTGCCGATATCATGGCGTGCCCCGATTCCATGACGGGTGCTTATTTGACCGGCAAGCGGATGATCCGCGTGCCCGATGAGCGCCGCAAGCCCGGCCGCGGCTGTCTTAAGATCACGGGCGCCCGCGCTAACAACCTCAAAAACGTTACCGCCAAGATTGAGTTCGGTACGCTCACAGTCGTTACCGGTGTTTCGGGATCGGGCAAGAGCTCCCTGGTCACCGATACGATTGCGCCCGCGCTTACGAATGCCATCCATCGTTCGACGCGTCCCGTGGGGCCGTACAAGAAGATTGAGGGCATCGAGTGCATCGATAAGGTAATCGATATCGACCAGTCGCCGATCGGTCGCACGCCGCGTTCGAACCCTGCGACCTATATTGGCTTGTGGGATGATCTGCGTGCGCTATTTGCAAGCACGCCGGAGTCGAAGGCGCGCGGCTACTCGCCGGGACGTTTCTCCTTTAACGTAAGCGGCGGTCGCTGCGAGGCGTGCAAGGGCGATGGCCAGATCAAGATCGAGATGCACTTCCTTCCCGATATCTATGTCCCCTGTGAGGTATGTGGCGGCAAGCGTTATAACCGCGAGACACTCGAGGTTACCTACCGCGGCAAGACGATCTCGGACGTGCTCGACATGAGTGTCACCGAAGCACTGGCTTTCTTTGGGAATATCCCGCAGATTAAGCGCAAACTGCAGACCCTATATGACGTGGGTCTGGGCTACGTGAGCTTGGGCCAGCCCGCTACGACGCTTTCGGGCGGCGAGGCGCAGCGCGTGAAGCTCGCTAAGGAGCTTCATCGACGCCAGACGGGCAAGACGTTCTATATTTTGGACGAGCCGACGACCGGCCTTCATTTTGAGGACGTCCGCCAGCTGCTCGATGTGCTACAGCGCTTGGTCGATGCGGGCAACACGGTGCTGGTGATCGAGCACAACCTTGATGTCATCAAGGTTGCCGACCGCCTGATCGATATGGGCCCCGAAGGCGGCAATGGCGGCGGAACCGTCGTGGTCTCAGGCACGCCGGAGCAAGTCGCGGCATGTTCGCAGAGCTACACGGGCAAGTTCTTGGCGCCGCTGCTCAAGCGTGACCGTGAGCGTCAGGCGCAGCTCGACGTACAGTAAAGAGACGTTGTAGTACCGAAGCGCCACCGATTCCTTCTGATTCGGTGGCGCTTCTGTGTGTCGAGATGGCATATGCGGCGGAATTGGCCCTATACTTAATCCTTGCGTCGCTCTGCGAGGGAAAGGATGTGCCATGGCAAAGGCTGTTAAGACGCCGAAAACCAATGCGATGCGCGAGCTGGAAAGCGCCGGCATCTCCTATGTTCTCCATACGTACGAAGACGATGGCGATGAATCGTCAGGTCTGGGCGTCGCGATTTCCGAGCAGCTTGGCGAGGAGCCCGGTCAGGGATTTAAGACCCTGGTCTGCACGACGCCGTCCAACGACCATGTCGTGTGCTGCATTCCCGTTGCCGACGAGCTCGACCTCAAGGCCGCCGCGCGCGCCGCAGGCGAAAAGTCGCTGACCATGATGCATGTCAAAGATTTGCTTGCCGCGACGGGGTATGTCCGCGGCGGTTGCAGCCCGGTCGGTATGAAAAAGCGCTTCCGGACGCTGATCGATGAGACATGCGTCCTTTGGGATACCATTTTTATCTCGGGTGGCAAGCGCGGCTATCAGCTTGAGCTTGCTCCCGATGACTTAGTTGCATTTTGCGGGGCGACGGTTGCCCCGATCACGAGAGAGGACTGAGCGATGCCGCAGGAAGAATCAAAGCGCGGAGCTCACTTTGCAAAAGGGTCGGCTCCTCAGGCGCCCGCGCCCGAGGCTGCTTCGTTCGATAACGAGATTCGAAACGCCTGGTCCGCTGCCGCTGACCCGGGCGAGACGGCCGTGTACTTGCGTGCCGCCGGTGCCGGCACGGCGCTTCCCCGTACGGTTCTTTCTTCGGCTCGTCCCGATGAGACGGCTGTCTTTTTGGCCGCCGCTCAATCGAGCGCCAGCGTGACGCCGGTCGCCTCCGAGGCTCCTCGTGTGCCGCGTCCCGATGAGACGGCGGTGTTTTTGATGGCAGCCCAGGGAAAGAGCACGCCGCAGAGCGCTCCTGTCGCTCGTTCCGCCAAGCCCGCGGTTCATGATGATGACGAGCCGCTTCTTTCGGATGACGAATGGTCGCCGCTTGGTTCGACCGATCCCGTCGAGGGCGTGGCCATCGACGGTGATGACGACTGGGACCCTCTGTCGTTTTCTGCCCGAACCGTCGCCGCCAAAGAAGTTGACACGGTGTTTGGCGACCATGTCATATTCGATGATGATGCCGTATCCGGTAACAACATGCCGAACAGCGATGACGCCGCACCTGCTGATGACGCCGTTTTGGTTGACGATCCCTTTGCGATGACCGGCTCCTTTGCCGTCGTGGACGATTTGCTGCCACAAGATGAGGTTCATGAGGACTCTCAGGACGACGTAGACGATATGGGTTCTTCGGACTACTCCACGGTTGGTCGTTCTGCTGGCCTCATGACCGTGCTGACCATCGTGTCGCGCGTCACCGGGTTTATCCGCACGTGGGCCATGGCGGCCGCCATCGGCATGTCGCTGCTCTCGTCCTCCTATCAGGTTGCCAACAACCTGCCCAACATGCTCTACGAGCTCGTGATGGGCGGCATGCTCGTTACGGCGTTTTTGCCGGTTTATATGGGCGTGAGGCGCGAGCAGGGCCGCGAGGCATCGAACGAGTATGTCGGCAACCTGCTCGGTATTCTGCTTCTGGTGCTGGGCGGCATCTCGCTGCTGGGCACCGTGTTTGCTCCCGGCTTTATTTGGACGCAGTCGTTCCTTTCGGGTAATGGCGACAGCATGGATACCGCTGCGTTCATGTTCCGCTTCTTTGCTATCCAAATTCTGTTTTATGGCTTGGGCTCGGTGTTCTCGGGTGTTCTCAACGCACACCGCGACTACTTCTGGTCGACGTTTGCCCCGGTTCTCAACAACGTCATCGTCATCGCCAGCTTTATGGGCTTTGCTCCCGTGTCTGCACAATTTGGCGAGCGGGTCGGCATTATCTTGATCGCAGCCGGTACGACCCTCGGCGTCTTTGTCCAGATGGCCTGCCAGATTCCCGCGCTCGGCAAGCATGGCGTGCATCCTCATATCCATATCGACTTTAAGGACCCCGCGCTGCGACAGACGATTGCGCTTGGTATCCCGACGCTGCTCGCCACGGTGTGCATGTTTGTCTCGACCTCCATTACCAATGCCGCCGCGCTGGTGGTGCAGCCCGAGACCGGCCCTTCCGTCATCGCATATGCGCGCCTGTGGTACACGCTGCCCTATGCGCTGATCGCCGCCTCGCTTTCGACGGCACTCTATACCGAACTCTCTCACGATGCGCAGGAGAAGGATTACGACAGCGTCCGCACGGGCATTTCGCGCGGTGTCGCCCAGATGCTCTTCTTCCTGATTCCGTTTGCGATGTACCTGATCGTCTTCGCCCGTCCTCTCAACATGATCTACTGCGCCGGCAAGTTCGATGAATCCGGTGTGGCGCTGGTGTCGGAGTTCCTTATCTATCTGGCACTTTCCCTGCCGCTCTACGGCGTGGTCGTGCTGATGCAGAAGAGCTTCTCGGCCCTGCTCGATATGAAACCATATAGCCGCTATTGCCTGTACTCCGCTATCGGTCAGGCCGGTTCGGTGCTGCTGTTTGGCGTGGTACTGGGCTACGGTATGCCGGCAATTGCGCTTTCGTACGTCGTTGACTACGTGGTCTTGGTCGGATGCTCACTGTGGTGGCTGCGCCGTCGTCTGCATGGCCTTCAGGTCAAGTCTATCCTACATGGCGGTTTCTTCGGCCTGTTGTTCGGTGGCTTGGGCGCTGCCGCGGGCGTCGGCGTCATGTGGGCACTTGAGCACTTTGTCGGAATGCTTGGCAGTTCGATCCTTATTACCCTGGGCTACGTTTGTGTTGCAGGCGTCGTCTCGCTCGCCGTGACTTTTGGCCTTGCCTTCGTCTTTAAGATGCCCGAGGTCTCGGCGCTGCTTCGTCGCAAGTAGGTGCATGTGGCAGGTCACGACAACATTCCAACACTTGCCGAACAGGTTTCGCGCGTTCCCACGCAACCCGGCTGCTACCTTTGGAAAGATGCCAAGGGCGATGTCATCTATGTGGGCAAGGCAAAAAACTTGCGTGCCCGTATGCGTCAATACGTGACGCTGCAGGACGAGCGTCAAAAGATTCCGCTCATGATGCAGCTGGTGGCGAGCTTCGACTATATCGTGGTGGAGACCGAGCACGAGGCATTGGTGCTCGAGCGCAATCTGATTGGCCAGTACCATCCGTACTTTAACGTCGATCTCAAAGACGATAAAAGCTATCCCTTTATCGCCATTACCAAGAGCGACTTGTTTCCGGCTATTAAATACACGCGAGAGCGTCATAAACCGGGAACGCGCTATTTTGGCCCCTATACCGATAGCCGTGCGGCGCGTGAGACCATCGATACGCTACGCAAGGTTATTCCTATTTGCTCGGCATCCTGTGCGGAATGGCGCCGCTGCCGCCGCATCGTCGAATCTCATAAGGGCGAAGAAGACATCGTCAATATGATTTGCGCGCAAAACGGGCGTCCCTGCTTTGACTACCATGTCGGGCGCGGACCGGGCGCATGCGTCGGCGCGATTTCGCCTGCCGACTATGCCAAGAACGTCAAGCGTGTCGAACGTTTCTTGTCGGGCCATCGCAAGGATGTCGTCGACGAGCTTACGTCCGAGATGACGGAGGCAGCCGAGACGCTCGATTTTGAGCGTGCGGCGCGCGTCAAGCGTCGCCTGGAAGTCATTAGGGGCCTGGACGATCGCCAACAGGTCGTTTTTCCGTCAAGCGTCGATATCGACGTCATCGGCTTCTATCGAGAAGAGACTATCTCTGCCGCCTGTGTCTTTGTCGTTCGCGAGGGCCGAACGGTTCGAACTTGTGAGTTCATCCTCGATAAAGGCCTGGATGTCGATGAGGAAGAGCTTCAATCTGGCTTTCTTAAGCGCTATTACGACGAGACGGCTGATATTCCAGCCGAGATCAATCTCTCTGTCGAGCTTGAGGATGCCGAAGCGTTGGGGGAGTGGCTTGCGGGCAAGCGCGAACGCTCTTGCCATCTCCATAGGCCGCAGCGCGGCGAAAAGCACCGCCTGCTCGACATGGCTTCTAAAAATGCGCGCCATGCCCTCATGCGCTACATGATGCGCACGGGGTATGCTGACGATCGCACCAATCAGGCGCTCCTGGAGCTCGAAAGCGCGCTGGCGCTGCCTGCGCCGCCGTTGCGCATCGAGTGCTTCGATATCTCGACGTTGCACGGCACCTTTACCGTCGCTTCGATGGTGGTATTTACCAACGGCCGTGCTGACAAGGGCCAGTATCGTCGCTTTAAAATTCAGGCCGAATTGGACGAGGCGAACGACTTCGTATCGATGTCCGAGGTTCTGGGGCGTCGCTATGCTCCCGAGCGCATGGCGGACGAGCGCTTTGGCTCGCGCCCCGATTTGCTCGTAGTCGATGGCGGCAAGCCGCAATTGACCGCTGCAATTAAGCAACTCGAGGCACTCGGCCTCGATATACCAGTTTGTGGCTTGGCAAAGGCCGATGAGGAGGTTTTCGTGCCGTGGGACGAGACTCCCGTCGTGCTGCCGACCGGCTCCGCTTCGCTTTATCTGATCAAGCAGGTTCGCGATGAATCCCACCGATTTGCGATTACGTTCCACCGCGAGTTGCGCGATAAGGCTATGACGGTTTCGGTGCTTGACGACGTTCCGGGTGTGGGGCCCACCAGAAAACGTGCCATTATGCGCCATTTTGGTTCGATGAAGCGTTTGCGCGCGGCAAGCGAGCAGGAGATTGCAGAAGTTCGAGGCGTTCCGGCCGATGTCGCCAAAGCGGTCCACGAGGCACTTGTTGCATGGAATGCCGAGCGCGCCCAGGCATCGGCCAACCGATCCGAAAACTAAACGCGCTTCTAAACAACTGATATACATGATTGGTCAATTTTCAATCATTTGTTTCGCGGTGATTACCTGCCGATTTCGGGTTTTATTAACGCTAAAACGTTTGACTAGCCATGGTGAACAACACTGCTATCCTGCGGGTTGACGAAGACTGATATCTCACCTCGTCGATACATACTGTCTGTCGAATCATTTGTCAATGAATTCGGTGAACGGTAGTAAATACCGTTCAAGCGTATGTATGTATCGGTCGCCGAGCGCGGCACCTCAGTTGGGTTCGTCGGTAGGTAAGGTATATATCGTCCGCAAGTTGCGCGGGGGCAAGTCTAGGTGCTCCCGGGTAAGATTCTCTATTGATAGGAGAAGACATGGCCATCATCAACAAGGGTATGTCCAGGCGTTCGTTCCTCGGCCTCACCGGCAGCGTCGCTGCTGTCGCAGGGCTTGGTCTCACTGGCTGCGGTGGCAGCTCTAGCGACGAAGGTTCCGCTTCCGGTTCCACTGATTCCGCCAACCGTGGCGGCGGCGTGATCACCGCTGGTTCCGCTTACGCTCCGTCCAGCTTCGACCCCGCCAGCACCGGCTCCGCTGTGGGCCTGGGTGCTAACTGGCACGTCATCGAGGGCCTCTACGGCATCGATTACCACGACTACAGCACCTTCAACGAGCTCGCCACCGACGATCCCAAGTCCGTGGACGACACTACCTTCGAGGTCACCATCCGCAAGGGCGCAAAGTTCTCCGATGGCACCGAGGTCACTGCTGACGACGTCGTCGCTTCCTACACCGCTTGCGCCGCTTCTGCTACCTACGCTCCGTTCTTCCAGCCCTTCGAGTCCATCGAGGCCAAGGACGCCAGCACTGTAACGGTCAAGACCAAGGTCCCCAACTTCTCCTTGCTCAAGGATCGTCTGGCCATCATCCGTGTTACCCCGGCCACCCAGGCCGAGGAGGATCGCGCCAAGCAGCCGATCGGTTCCGGCCCCTGGATGTACGACTCTATCTCCGATACCGAGATCACCCTGGTTCCCAACCCCGAGTACAACGGTGAGTATGCTGCCGAGGATAAGAAGATCCAGTACAGCATCCTGACCGACCCCACCGCTCGCGTTACCGCTCAGCAGGAGGGCTCCACGCTCGTTATGGAGCTCGTCACCGCTGACGCCGTCGACCAGCTCGAGAGCGCTGGCTGCAAGATCGATAACGTTCAGGGTTTCGGCACCCGCTTCATCATGTTCAACGTCGCCAAGGAGCCTTGGAACAACGTCAAGGTCCGTCAGGCCGTCATGTACGCGCTCGACACCGAGAAGATGATCACCAACACCTTCGCCGGCCTTGCCACCGCTGCCAGCTGCTACCTGCCCAAGAGCTTCACCAACTATCATGAGGCTTCCACGGTGTACAAGACTGACGCCAAGAAGGCCAAGAAGCTCATCGAAGAGTCTGGCATCACCCCGGGCGCCATCACCCTGCGCACCACCGACAACGAGCAGATCAAGGGCATGGCCGCTCAGGTCAAGAACGACCTCGACGCCCTCGGCTTCGATGTGACCATCCAGACCGATACCTCGCCGGCCACCTACGCTGCCATCGACGGCGGCGAGGCCTACGATATCCTTCTCGCTCCTGGCGATCCGTCCTGCTTCGGCGCCGACCCCGACCTGCTGCTCAACTGGTGGTATGGCGACAACGTCTGGATGCAGACCCGTTGCCCGTGGAAGGATTCCGCTGAGTGGGCGAAGCTCCACGGTCTCATGGACGAGGCTCTTGCCGCCGAGGGCGACGAGCAGCAGAAGAAGTGGAACGAGTGCTTCGACATCATCGCCGACAACGCTGTTCTGTACCCCGTTGTCCACGTCAAGACCGTTTCCGCTTCCTGGGACGATCCGTCCACCGCGCCCAACGGCGAGGCCCTCGATGGCTTCAAGGGCATCGGCACGACGAGCATGTCCTTCAGGGGCGTCGCGACCGTCAAGGCCTAAGACTCGCTTGAGTCATATGTGGGGCGTCGGTCGTAAGGCAACGTCCTCATAGTTGAAACAAAGACCCGGGCGACCTCGATGTCGCTCGGGTCTTGTAATGAGTATCCATACTCATATACCAGTTGGTCCTACCGACAAAAGAAAGGGGAGAGAACGTGAACAACTTTCTACGTTTGATTGGAAGGCGTCTCGTGGCGCTGCCGATCATGGCATTGGGCGTCACCGTCCTGGTGTTCTTCCTTATGTCGTTCTCCAAGACCGACCCCGCCTATACGGCGTTGGGTGACGGTGCCTCGCCCGAGGCGGTTGCCGAGTACCATGAGAAGTATGGTCTGGACGACCCCTGGCCCGTGCGCTACGTGCGCTACATGGGCGATTTGATCCATGGTGACATGGGCACCTATGGTGCTGCTCGCAACTCCGTTGCCAAGCGCATCTCCACGGCCCTGCCCGTCACGATGCAGCTGACCTTCATCGGTCTTGCCATCGGCGCGGTCGTCTCGTTTTTGCTCGGCGTCATCGCGGCACTGTACCGCGATAAATGGCCGGACCAAGTGATCCGCGTCTTTTCCATCGCCGGCCTGGCAACCCCGTCGTTCTGGCTTGCCGTTCTGTTGATTCTGCTGTTCTCTTCCTACCTTAAGGTGCTCCCGGCGTCCGGTGCTCTGCCTCACTTCACCACCAACCCGGCTGGCTATCTGGGACGTATGATCATGCCCGCCATCGCCCTGGCATTCCCGCTGACGGGTCAGATGACTCGTATCGTGCGTACGGCCATGGTCGAGGAGCTCGATAAGGACTATGTCCGCATGGCCCGTGGCGCCGGCGTTCCCGAGAAGGTCGTCGTCGGCATCAACGTTTTGCGCAACGCGCTGATCACCCCGGTCACCACCCTCGGTCTTAAGATCGGCTACCTTATGGGCGGCGCCGTCGTCATCGAGGTCATCTTCAACCTCCCCGGCATGGGTACTGCGATTCTGCAGGGCGTTCAGGGCAACGAGGCGAACCTGGTTCAGGGCGTCGTCATCGTCGTTGCTCTTGCCTTCATCATCATCAACATCGTGGTTGACATGCTCTACCTGCTCATCAACCCGCGCATCAGGACGGTGTAGATTATGGTAAAGATTCGAGAGAAGCAAACCGAGCAGCTCGAGAAGGCTGCCTCCAAGGGGCTCAAGCTCGGTGGCTGGAAGAAGATGACGCTGTCTTCTAAGATTGCCGCCGTCGTGCTGGTGCTGGTCGCCCTGACCGCGATTCTGGCGCCCCTTCTTGCCCCCTATAGCCCGGTCGAGATTTTCACTGCTCGCCAGGCTCCCGGCAATGGATTTATCTTCGGTACCGACGATAAGGGCCGCGACATCCTGTCGCGCATGCTTTACGGTGGCCGTTACTCGCTGATCATCGGCTTCGGTGCTACTGCCATGGCTCTGGTCTGCGGCTCGGTCGTGGGCGCCCTCGCGGCTGTTTCGCGCAAGTCCGTTTCCGAGGCGATCATGCGCATCCTGGACATCATCATGTCCATCCCGGGCATCGCCCTCGCTGCCGTCTTCGTCTCCATCCTGGGCAATTCCGTGCCGTCGATCATCTTCGCCATCGGCTTTATGTACACTCCGCAGATTGCCCGTATCGTGCGCGCCAACATCGTGTCCGAGTACGGCGAGGACTATGTCCGCGCGGTCATCGTTTCCGGCGCTAAGGCTCCGTGGATTTTGATCAAGCATGTTCTGCGTAACTGCATCGCCCCGATCATGGTCTTCACCGTTACTCTGGTCGCCGACGCCATCATCTTCGAGGCCTCGCTGACCTTTATCGGCGCTGGTATTCAGGAGCCTACCGCTACCTGGGGCAACATCCTCGCCGATGCTCGCGGTGGCGTGCTCGCCGGCCGTTGGTGGCAGGCGCTGTTCCCGGGCCTGGCCATCATGATCACCTGCCTGGCGCTTAACATCCTCTCCGAGGGTATTACCGACGCTATGGCCGCTGCTCCCTCCGCCGCCCTGGATCCGACCGACTCCTCCAAGCGCCGCGAGGCCGACCTGCTGGTTTCCGATCCCGTTCGCGCCTACAAGGAGCAGGCTCAGTCCCTGTCCGCCCGTCTTGGCGCTCTGCGTGATGTCGAACTCAAGCGTAACGACCGCCATGTGCCCGATGAGTCCGTTGAGCCGATCCTTTCGGTCCGCGATTTCTGCATCCAGTTTGAGCACCACGGTGATATCAACGTCGTCGACCACGTCAACTTTGACGTCCGTCCCGGCCAGACCATGGGCCTGGTAGGCGAGTCCGGCTGCGGTAAGTCCATCACCACGCTGGCCATCATGGGTCTGACCGATGATGACGAGCACCTTTCCGGTGAGGTTCTCTGGGAGGGCCGCGACCTGCTCAAGATGAGCAAGAAGGAGTGGTTCGGCCTGCGCGGTACCGATATCGCCATGGTCTATCAGGACGCCCTGTCCTCGCTCAACCCCTCCATGCTCATTTCCGCCCAGATGAAGCAGCTCACCAAGCGCGGCGGCACCCGTAGCGCCGAGGAGCTCCTGGAGCTCGTGGGCCTCGACCCCAAGCGTACGCTCGAGAGCTATCCGCATGAGCTTTCCGGTGGTCAGCGTCAGCGCGTTCTGATCGCTATGGCCCTTACCCGCGACCCAAAGCTGGTCATCTGCGACGAGCCCACGACCGCTCTGGACGTTACCGTCCAGAAGCAGGTCATCAAGCTGCTTAACGACCTTCAGGCCAAGCTCGGCTTTGCCATGATCTTCGTTTCGCACGACCTGGCACTGGTCGCTGAGGTCGCTCATAACATCACGGTTATGTACGCCGGCCAGGTTATCGAGCAGGCGCCCACCAAGGAGCTGCTCACCAACCCGATTCACGAGTACACCCGCGGCCTTCTGGGTTCCGTCCTGTCCATCGAGAGCGGTTCGGGCCGCCTGCACCAGGTGCCCGGCGCCGTTCCGAGCCCGCGCGATTTCCCCAAGGGCGATCGCTTCGCGCCCCGCTCGAGCCATCCGCGCATTGGCCTGGACACCCGTCCGGTCTTCAAGCGCGTGCCCGGCACCGAGCACTTCTATTCCGAGCTCCCCGACGAGGTGCTCAAGGCAAATGGTTTGACCCCTCACGCGGAGGTGATGTAGATGAGCGAGACCGCAGTCAACGGCGTCGAGCCGATCATCTTCCTTGATGACGTCCACGTCACCTTTAGGACCCGTACCGGCTCGATTCTGCACCCCAACCTGGTTCACGCCGTCCAGGGTGTAACGATTAAGCTCATGCCCGGACAGACCATCGGCATCGTCGGCGAGTCCGGTTGCGGAAAGTCCACCACCGCCAACGTCATGTGCGGCCTGCAGGCCCCCACGAGCGGCAAGGTCTACTTTAAGGGCAAGGACGTTACCAAACGTACCGCTGAGGACCGTCGCCACATGGGTCGCGTCATCTCGGTCGTGTTCCAGAACCCGGCCACGGCGCTCAACCCCCGCATGGTCGTTCGCGAGCAACTGCTCGACCCCATGCGCGTCCACAACCTGGGTACCGAGGCCGAGCAGGAGAAGCGCGTCAAGGAGCTCTTGGAGCTCACCGGTCTGCCCAGCTCCGCCGCCGAGGTTCTTCCCGGCCAGCTTTCGGGCGGCCAGCGCCAGCGCGTCGCAATTGCCCGTGCCCTGTCGCTGAACCCCGATGCCATCATCGCTGACGAGCCCACCTCGGCTCTGGACGTTTCGGTCCGCGCGCAGATTCTGAACCTGCTGACCGACCTTAAGAAGGAGCTCGGCCTGGCCATGGTGTTCATCAGCCATGACATCCAGACGGTCCGCTATATCTCTGACGACATCATCGTTATGAATGGCGGCAAGATCGTCGAGCAGGGCGAGGCCAAGCAGGTCTTCCAGCACCCTCAGGACCCCTACACCAAGATGCTGCTCGGCGCTGCGCCGTCGCTGCTGCATCCCAAGCTCGGCGAGTAGCCTCGCTTTCCCTCCCGTGCGCCCGGTTCCCTTGCCGGGCGCACCTCCGTTGCGATTTCGAAAGGCTGGGTTCACGAGCCATGCCAAGTGCTCAAGAGCTACAACAGCAATTTGGTGAATATCGAGGCGCTATGCCCCGTCCATCGGATTTCGATCTCTTTTGGAAGGACCGCATGGCCGAGGCCGACGCCGTCGAGCTCGACTACGCGATTGAGGCGGCTTCGGTTGCGGATTCCGCGACCTGTCGGTTTTTTGACCTCTGGTATACCGGCATGTGTGGTGCACGCCTGCATGCCAAGTACCTCAAGCCGGTCTCGGAGGAGCCCGTGCCGCTGGTGCTTCAGTTCCATGGATATCCGGGTGCGAGCCGCAGCTGGTTTGAGCAGGCGTCGTTTGCGGGCATGGGCATGGCGCTCATTGCTCTCGATTGTCCTGGCCAAGGAGGCCCCTCCGAGGACATTGGTGGATTTGAGGGCACGACGGTCGCGGGCCATATCGTCGCCGGTATCGACGGCGACCCGGCCAACCTCTACTATGTCCGCTTGCACCAGGATATCCGCATTCTGTGCCGTATCGTTCGCGAGCTCGAGGGCATCGATCTTACCCGCGTGTACGTGAACGGCGCATCGCAGGGCGGCGGTTTGGGTATTGCGACCTGCGCGCTTAACAGCGAGCTTATCAATCGCGCGGCCATCCTCTATCCCTTCTTATCGGACTTCCGCCTGGTTTGGGATCTGGACGCCGACGATATTGCCTACGAGGGTCTGCGCTATTGGTCGCGTTGGTTTGACGAGGACTCGACTCGTATCGAGGAAGCCTATGCCAAACTGGCGTACTTCGATTCCAAGAACTTTGCCCCCATGGTCAAATGCCCCGTGCTGTTTGGCACGGGCACGGCCGATATCGTCTGTCCGCCGGCGACGCAGTTTGTGGTCTACAACAATCTGACCTGTGACAAGCGTCATGAGTTCTTTGAAGGCTTTGGCCACGAGGAGATTCAGGATTTTGACGATCTGATCATTCCGTTTTTCTGTGAGGGAGGGGAGGCTCATGTCTAAGTGCGAGAGCAATGTTGACGAGCTGATAGTCCCCGGGCTCGTGGGAATTCCTGGAACGGTTTCGTCAAGGCTCGCAGAATATCGGGGCTGGCACGGTGACGTCCAAGTAGATGTTTCTGATTTAGAGGCATGCGCTTCGAATCTTGAGATTCAAGGCCTGGCCATTACGGCGATTGACTTTGTTAACCCCTGCGCCCGCTACTCGGAGATTTCCTTTGAGCTCGGTGACGATGCGGTCCACGCTCGTTTGATTGAGCCTGTTGGTCGTGCCCGAGTATCTGAGCGCGTGCCACTGTGCCTGATGTTCCACGACATCGATCGGCCTGTGCGCGGTTGGCATCACATGACGAGATTTGCCGCCATGGGGTATGCCGTCCTCGCGCTGGATGATGATGTTGCTGGTGCGGACGACCTGCAGCAGGGGATTACCTCGCCTGCTTTTGTCGAGCGCGTCCGTTGGGGCTGCGCGTTGGCGAAGGTCGCGCGCAATCTTGATGGCGTGGACCCCGACCGCATTTTTGCATGGGGCGAGGGTCTAGGCGGTGGAGTCGCGCTGGCGGTTTCTGCTCTGGACGAGCAGGGCCTTGCCTGCACGGCGGTTGCCAATCCAGTTCCCGGTGGCCTCGAGGTGCTGTCGTCTCGTGTGCGCGGCTCGGTGCTCATGGGCACTTCGCTCATGGATACCGTGAGCGACCCCAAGGGTCAGTTTGCCGTATTCAACGGTTTTGAGTGTGACCGGAGGCATATCATCTATGCCAAATACGCTCACGAGCGCATCAATGCGTTCGAAAACGAAGTCGTCGACTTCTTTAACCAAACGTTCTACCCGTGTTCTTTGGCCTAGACGGCCTGGACACTGCCAACAAGAGTGGGCGGCATAGGGCTGCCCGCCAGACAACTAAGGAGATTCTTGTGGCAACTCAGAAATTCACCGGCGTTATCCCTCCCGTCGTTGTTCCCGATACCGAAGACCACCAGCTCGATGTTGCCTCCTTTGAGCGCAGCATCAACCGCATGATCGATGCCGGCGTCGATGGCCTGTTCTTCCTGGGCTCCTCGGGCGAGGTCGTCTTCTCCACCGACGAGCGTCGTCGTCAGATCATCGCCGAGGCCGTGCGCATCGTCGATCACCGCGTGCCTGTTCTGGTCGGCATCATCGACACCGAGACCGAGCGCATGATCGAGCACGGCAAGGTCGCTCAGGAGCTGGGTGCCGACGCGCTTGTCGCCACCTGCCCGTTCTATGCCCTGCAGGGCATGACCGAGGTCGAGGAGCACTTCCGCATCCTGCACGAGGAACTCGACCTGCCCATCTTCGCCTACGACATCCCCGTGTGCGTCCACACCAAGCTCCCCTGGAAGCTCCTTGCCAAGCTCGGCGCCGAGGGCGTCCTGGCCGGCGTCAAGGATTCCTCGGGCGATGACATCTCGTTCCGCTACCTCGTTCAGGAGAACGAGAAGAACGGCCACCCGATGAGCATCCTCACCGGTCACGAGGTTGTTGTCGACGGCGCCTACCTCGGTGGCGCCGACGGTTCCGTCCCGGGTCTCGCTAACGTTGAGCCCGAGGGCTACGTGCGTCAGTGGAAGGCCGCTCAGGCCGGCGACTGGGCTACCGTCAAGGCCGAGCAGGATCGCCTCAACGAGATCTCCCACATCTGGGATGTCACCTCGGGCGTCCAGGGCTATGCCGGTGGCGTCGGCGCCTTCAAGACCGCTATGAACCTCATGGGCATCTTCGACAGCCCGACCATGCCGCGCCCGGTGAAGGCCATGACCGGCGAGAACGTCGAGGCGATTAAGAAGGTCCTCCAGGACAACGGTCTCCTGTAAAGCTTCCCCAGGCACCCGATCTTGGGGCTCAAGTGGTCGGGCGTGACCCATTAGGTCAACGCCTGACCACTTTCACCCCAACCTCGGGCACCTGGAAAACCTTTACCGCGCTGTGGCGGCTAGTCTGACGGCGCATTTCCTGTAGTTGTTTTTATCTCCTAAGGAGAGCGACATGGAGAACAAGTACGTTTGCTCCGTCGATATCGGCGGCACCAAGATTGCGACTGCCATTATGGAGTATCCGGCTGACGGTAGCGTGCCCCATCCCGTATTTGAGGCCGAGGTTCCTACCGAGGCCCAGGAGGGCGGCGAGGCCGTCTTCCAGCGTATCGAGGCGTCCATCAAGGCCGCTCTTGAGGCGAATCCCGATGTCGAGGTCCTCGGTGTCGGTATCGGTGCCGCAGGCGTCGTCGATCCCAAGACGGGCGCCATCGCGTATGCCAACGAGATCATGCCCGGCTGGTCCGGCGTTCAGTTGGGGCCGCGCCTGCGCGAGGACCTTGGTCTTCCCGTTGCCGTGGTGGGAGACGTGCAGGCTCATGCTCTGGGCGAGGCCCACTGGGGCGTCGGTAAGGGCAAGTTCTCCGTCTTGTGCCTTGGCATCGGTACGGGCATCGGCGGCGCATATGTCGAGAACGGCCGCGTGATGCAGGGCTTCCATGGTGCTGCCGGCCATATGGGCCACATCGAGTGCTCGGCTGCTGCCGGCATTCCCTGCGCCTGCGGACGTTCTGGTCATCTTGAGTCGGTTGCTTCGGGCACTTCCATTGGTCGTATGTACGATGAGCGCTTTGGTCGCGTCGACCCCAGCCGTCCTTCGGTCGGTCGCGATGTGAACGACCTGTGCCGTGCGGGCGACGCAAAGGCGACCGAGGTCATCCATGACGCCGGCTTTGCGCTGGGCGCCAGCTTGGGCTCGCTTGCCAACATCTTGGATCCCGAGGTCATCGTGCTTTCGGGAGGTGTGATTCACCAGGGTCCCGATTGGCGCTCGCAGACGTGGAAGGACTCGGTGCACGAGGGCTATGCCAGCCAGGCGCTCGACCCACTTCAGGACACGCCGATCCTCATCGGTTCTCTGGAGGGCGACGCGCCGCTTATCGGTGCCGCCGAACACCTTCTTGCGTCGTTGAAGTAAACATAACTACCAAGTGCGCCTTCTGAGGTGCCGCAGATTGACGTGAAAGAGGAGCGAAGCGTACTTTGGTATGCGAGCGACGGTTTGAACGTCAAGGTGCGGTGTCTCAGAAGGCTGTTTTGAGAAAGGTTGAGTCGAACATGACCGTTGATCCTTTGATCCAGTCCCTAAAGGGCAAGCTCGTCGTGAGCGTTCAGGCCTATATGGGCGAGCCGCTTCGTACGCCCGAGACCATGGCTCAGATGTCTCGCGCCTGCGAGCTTGGTGGCGCCGCCGCTATTCGCTGCCAGGGTCTTGCCGACATCGCCGCCATTAAGGGCCGCTGCGAGGTTCCCGTCATCGGCCTGTGGAAAGATGGACACGAGGGCGTCTACATCACGCCGACGCTGCGTCATGCTCGCGCCTGCGTTGCCGCTGGTGCCGACATCGTGGCAATTGATGCCACTGATCGCCCACGTCCCGATGGCAAGACCGTCGAGGACACCTTCCGTCCGCTGCACGAGGAGGGCGTGCTCCTGATGGCCGACTGTGCCACCATCGAGGATATTCGTCGTGCTGTCGACATGGGCTTTGACCTGGTGTCCACCACGCTTTCTCATGGTGTTGCCGCTATCGATTGCACCATGGCCGACGGTCCCGATCTGCCGCTCCTGCGCCAGGCGACCGAGGAATTTCCCGGCCTTCCCATCATCTGCGAGGGCCGCGTGCACACGCCCGAGGAGGCCCGCGCCGCGATTGATGCGGGCGCCTGGGCAGTTGTCGTGGGCACTGCCATTACGCACCCCACGAGTATTACGAGTTGGTTCAAAGCCGCGCTTGAGGCGTAAGACGGACCTCGTATCCGCTCAGGGCGGTATACTCATTAAAGGCAATTGGCCGCGCGGGATCCGGGTTGCTGGGTCCCGCGCTTGTTTTTAGGAGGCAGCACATGCAAAAGGGAGATGCCATGGATGCGGCGGAGCGCTCGGAGCGCATCCCCGATATCGTCATCATCACCGGAATGTCCGGTTCGGGCCGAACGCAGGCCATGCATGTGTTCGAGGACATGGGCTACTTTTGCATCGACAACTTGCCTCCGCGTCTGATCGCCCAGCTTGCCGAACTCGTCGGCATCAATACGGGCGTGGGCAGGCATCTTGCCGTCACCTGCGACCTGCGCAGCCAGGGCTTGTTCGATGAGCTGCTCGATGCCGTTGCTGCACTCGAGGAGCGCGAGATGAGCTGTGACATTGTGTTTCTCGAGGCCTCAGACGAGGTGCTGATCCGTCGTTATAGCGAAAACCGCCGCCGCCATCCCATTGCCAAGCCGGGGGAGACCACGGCCGATGCGATTCAGCGCGAGCGCCTGCAGCTGCAGGGTGTGCGCGATCGAGCCGATATGATCATCGACACGAGCCGCCTGCACACCTCTGCCCTGCGCAACAAATTGCGCATGGCGTTCTCCGAGTTGTCCGACCAGCAGCTCATGGACGTCCACGTGTTCTCGTTTGGCTTTAAGCACGGCATGCCCGTCGAGGCGGACATTATGATCGACGTTCGCTTCCTGCCCAATCCGTTCTACGATCCCGAGATGCGCACCATGACCGGTCTCGATAAGAAAGTCTCCGACTTTGTTCTGGACCATCCCAAGACCCAGGAGTTCTGGAAGGCCTGGACGCAGCTGCTCGATACGGTCATGCCCGGCTATATCGCGGAGGGCAAGCCACAACTTTCTATTGCCATCGGCTGCACGGGCGGCCAACACCGCAGCGTCGCCATCGCCGAGGCCACGGCACGTTATTTGGAAGGCGCCCAATATCACGTGAGCATTTCCCATCGCGACCTGTCGCGCGCCAACACGAAAGCATAGGCCTGCATGTCGTTTACCGCCGAGGTGCGTGACGAGCTCGCGCGCTGCGAACCCGAATGTGAATACTGCGATTTGTCGACGCTTGCCGCCCTGACGCGTGTCAGCGGTACACTTTCGCTGGCCGGCTCCGGGCGGTATCGTTTGACGGTCGCGACCGAGACGGGCGCCGTCGCACGCACGATGATCACACTGACGCATCGCATCCTTAAGCTCAAAACGGAATTTACTGTTCGTAAATCGGTCTTGCATAAGGTCCGTAACTATCTCATTACCCTGCCCGATCAACCCGACCTGGACAAGGCTCTGGTGCTGCTGGGCATTCTAGACCGCAGGGGAGGACTCGTCGCCGGTGTTCCCCGGCACATCGTTGCCCGTCCCTGCTGCAGGCTGGCCTACATCCGCGGCGCGCTCATCGCCGGCGGTTTCGTGGCCGATCCCCGCGGCGACTTTCATTTGGAGATCGCGGTGCAGGGCGAGCAGTATGCCCGGGGACTTTGCGATCTATTGGAGCAGATTGGGGTCCATGCGCGCGTTAACGCGCGGCGCGGATCCTTTGCCGTCTACATTAAGAGCGCCGAGGAGATCGAACAGCTCCTAAAGCTGGTCGGCGCCAAGCGCAGCGTTGCCGAGATCGAGGAAGCGCGCGCGGTAAAATTGGTTAAGAACGACGTAAACCGTCGCGTGAATGCCGAGCTGGCCAATCAGACCAGAAGTGCGGGTGCCGCCCAGCATCAGCTTGCGTTGATCGACGAGCTCGAACAGCGGGGTTTGCGCGACACGCTTCCGGACGCCTTGGCGGTCTTTTGCGACCTGCGCGAGCGCTATCCCGATCTGTCGCTGCGCGATTTGGGGGAGATGGCTGACCCTCCCTTGTCGAAGTCGGCCCTCTATCATCGCGTTTTGAGGCTTGAAAAGCTCATTGAAGCAAACAAGTAGTTGAGCGAAACTGCTTATATAGGGATTGAACTGCTGTTTTACTCTTTAAAACGTTTTAACGTAAATTTGATTTTCAATTTCGAGCATTCTCGTGAAATTCAAGTCAAAAAAAAGGTATATTAGGCGAGTGGTTAGTTTGTGGGCCTCAACGGCGGGCGCTGTAGCTCGCGGGGGCCTTACGAAAGGAGACACAATGGCAGTAAAGGTTGCTATTAACGGCTTCGGTCGCATCGGTCGTCTGGCTTTCCGTCAGATGTTCGGTCATGAGGGCTCCGAGATCGTCGCTATCAACGACCTCACCTCTCCCGATATGCTCGCTTACCTGCTGAAGTACGACTCCACGCAGGGCAACTATGCTCGCGATCACGAGGTCGTTGCTGGCGAGGATTCCATCACCGTTGACGGCAAGGAGATCAAGATCTACAAGGAGGCCGACGCCAACAACCTGCCTTGGGGCGACCTCGACGTCGACGTCGTTCTCGAGTGCACCGGCTTCTACACCAGCAAGGCTAAGGCTCAGGCCCACATCAACGCTGGCGCCAAGAAGGTCGTCATCTCCGCTCCGGCTGGCAGCGATCTGCCCACCATCGTGTACAACGTCAACCATGAGACGCTGACCGCTGAGGACAACATCATCTCCGCTGCTTCCTGCACCACCAACTGTCTCGCCCCGATGGCCAAGGGTCTGAACGACTTCGCTCCCATCGTGTCCGGCATCATGACCACCATTCACGCCTGGACTGGCGACCAGATGCCGCTCGACGGCCCGCAGCGCAAGGGCAACAAGCGTCGTAGCCGTGCCTGCGCCGTCAACATCGTCCCCAACACCACCGGTGCTGCCAAGGCTATCGGCCTGGTTCTTCCCGAGCTCAACGGTAAGCTCATCGGTGCCGCCCAGCGCGTCCCGACGCCGACCGGCTCCATCACCAACCTCTACGCTGTCGTTGACAAGAAGGTCACCGTCGACGAGGTCAACGCCGCTATGAAGGCCTACGCTGCCACCATCTCCGAGACCTTCGGTTACAACGAGGACGACATCGTCTCCACCGACATCATCGGCGAGACCCACGGCTCCATCTTCGATGCCACTCAGACCATGTGCTCTGACCTCGGCAACGGCCAGACCCTCGTTCAGGTCACCTCTTGGTACGACAACGAGAACTCTTACACCTCTCAGATGGTCCGCACCATCAAGTACTTCGAGAAGTTCGTTGCTTAATTTAGCTTTTAGCGAATAGCTCGTTGAGCGTCTAAAGAAGGGCGCGGCCTTATAGGGCTTACACCCTAGGGTCGCGCCCTTTTTATAGGAAATCGTCTGCCGTAATGGGAGGCAGACACGTACGAAAGGTAGAAGCAAACATGGCCTTTACCAAGAAGACCGTCCGCGACATCGATGTCGACGGCAAGCGCGTTCTCGTCCGCGTTGACTTCAACGTGCCTATCAAGGATGGCGTCGTTGGCGACACCACCCGTATCAAGGCTGCCCTGCCCACCATCAACTATCTCGTTGAGCACAACGCTCGCGTCATCCTCATGAGCCACCTCGGCCGTCCCGATGGCACCGGCTTCCAGCCTGAGCTCTCCCTTGAGCCTGTCGCCAAGAAGCTCGCCGAGCTCTCTGGTCTCGACGTTGCCTTTGTCGCCGACACTTACGGCGAGAAGGCTGCCGAGGCTGTCGCTGCCGTCGAGCCGGGCAAGGTTCTCGTTCTCGAGAACGTCCGCTTCGATAAGCGCGAGAAGAAGAACGATCCCGAGATCGCCAAGAAGCTCGCTTCCTATGGTGACGTCTTCGTTCTCGATGCCTTCGGCACCGCTCACCGCGCCCAGGGTTCCGTCGTGGGCCCCGCCGCTTACCTGCCTGCCGTCGCCGGCTTCCTGCTCGAGAAGGAGGTCGACACGCTGACCGGCATCTTCGCCGAGCCCGAGCGCCCCTTCGTCGCTATCGTCGGCGGTTCCAAGGTTTCCTCCAAGATCGGCGTTCTCGATCACCTCATCGACTCCGCTGACACCCTGATCATCGGTGGCGGTATGGCCTACACGTTCTTCCTGGCTCAGGGCCTGTCCGTCGGTCAGTCCCTCAAGGAAGAGGACTGGGTCGAGCGTGCCGGCGAGATGCTCAAGAAGGCCGAGGAGAAGGGCGTCAAGATCCTGCTCCCCATCGACAACCGCGTTGCCGATCACTTTGGCGAGGACGCTGTTCCCGAGGTTGTCGCTTCGGACGCTATCCCCGACGATCGTGAGGGCATGGATATCGGCCCCAAGACCGAGGAGCTTTACGCCGAGGCCGTCAAGGGCGCCAAGACCGTGTTCTGGAACGGCCCCATGGGCGTCTTCGAGTTCGACAACTTCGCTCACGGCACCCAGGCTATCGCCGAGGCTGTCGCCGAGGCCGATTGCACCTCGATCATCGGCGGTGGCGACTCCGTCGCAGCTGTCAACAAGTTCAACCTGGCCGACAAGATGAGCTGGATCTCCACCGGTGGTGGCGCTTCCATGGAGCTCGTTGAGGGTAAGGCCCTGCCCGGAGTGGAGGCGCTTCTCGATGCCTAATCGCACCCTTCTTATCGCTGGTAACTGGAAGATGAACAACGACGTCGCCGAGGCCGCCAAGCTCGCCGACGAGCTGGCTCAGGCTCTGCCCGAGGTTCCGGCTGGCGTCGAGGTGCTCGTCTGCCCTCCGACCATCGACATCACCACGGTTCATGACCGCATTCAGGCTGCCCCCATCGCCCTCGGTGCACAGAACGTGTACTGGGAGGCCAAGGGTGCCTTCACCGGTGAGTCCTCTTGCGACATGCTCAAGTCTGCTGGCTGCACCTACTGCATCATCGGTCACTCCGAGCGTCGTGATTACTTCCACGAGACCGACGAGGATCAGAACAAGAAGGCCAAGGCCCTCGTTGCCGCCGGTCTTGTTCCCGTCTTCTGCTGCGGCGAGTCCCTTGAGGTCCGCGAGGCCGGCACCTACGTCGAGCACGTCGTGAACCAGGTCAAGGCTGGCCTTGCTGGTCTTGAGATCACCTGCCCCAAGCAGGTCGTCGTCGCCTACGAGCCCATCTGGGCCATCGGCACCGGCAAGACCGCTACCGCCGAGGACGCTCAGGAGGTCTGCGGCGCTATCCGTGAGACCCTCAAGGAGATGTTCGGCGAGGAGCTCGCTAACGGCATCCGCGTCCTGTACGGTGGTTCCGCTAAGCCCGGCAACATCGCCGAGCTCGTCGCCAAGCCCGACGTTGACGGCGCCCTTGTGGGCGGCGCTTCGCTCAAGGCTGCCGACTTCGCCTCTATGGTCGTCAAGGCAGGCGAGTAGGACATATGGCACAGCGTCATCTTCCTGCACTCCTGATCATCATGGATGGTTGCGGCCTGGCTCCGGCCGATGGCGAGAACGCCGTCGCCGCTGCCAAGACGCCCTTCCTTGATAGCCTGTACGAGAAGTACCCCCACACCACGCTCGGCGCTTCGGGCGAGGACGTGGGTCTTCCCGATGGCCAGATGGGTAACTCCGAGGTGGGCCACCTCAACATCGGTGCCGGCCGCATCGTGTTCCAGGAGCTTTCGCGTATCAACAATGCCATCAAGGACGGCTCCATCGCCAAGAACGAGGTTTTCGTCAAGGCTATGGACGACGTCAAGGCAGACGGCAAGACTCTTCACCTCATGGGCCTTATGAGCCCTGGCGGCGTTCACTCCCACATGAACCACGTCGAGGCTCTGGTCAAGATGGCTGCCGAGCACGGTGTCAAGACCGTTCGCGTCCACGCCTTCATGGATGGCCGCGACGTTGAC
Source organism: uncultured Collinsella sp. (assembly GCA_900541665.1). Classification (GTDB taxonomy): domain Bacteria; phylum Actinomycetota; class Coriobacteriia; order Coriobacteriales; family Coriobacteriaceae; genus Collinsella. The sequence goes on along the minus strand of UQKV01000015.1, from coordinate 11,686 downwards.
CCGCAGTCCGGTGCCGGTTACATGAGTGAGTTCTGCGCCTTCCTGGCTAAGATCTCCGAGGAGACCGGTTGCGACGCTCGCGTTGCTACCGTGTCGGGCCGTTATTGGGCCATGGACCGCGACAACCGTTGGGAGCGCATCCAGCGTGCCTACGACGTCATGGTCAATGCGTCCGATGCCGATGTCGACCCCGTTGCCGGTATCAAGGCCTACTACGAGAAGGACCCGCGCGGCGACGAGTTCGTCGAGCCCTTCGCTGCCCACAACGAGGGCATCCACGAGGGCGACGCGGCCATCTTCTTCAACTTCCGTCCCGACCGCGCCCGTCAGATGACCCGCGTGTTCACGGACAAGGAGTTCGACGGCTTTGAGCGCGAGCAGATCAAGCTTTCGCACTTTGTTACGATGACCGAGTACGATCCGACGTTTGACGTCGAGGTCGCCTTCCCCAAGACGTTCCCCGAGAACGTCCTGGCCGACGTTATCGCCGCCAACGGCCTGAAGCAGCTGCACACCGCCGAGACCGAGAAGTACGCCCACGTGACGTTCTTCCTCAACGGCGGCATCGAGGAGCCCAAGGAGGGCGAGGAGCGCGTGCTCGTCGCTTCCCCCAAGGTCGCTACCTACGATCTGCAGCCCGAGATGAGCGCTCCCGAGGTTACCGAGAAGCTCGTCGCTGCCATCAACGAGGATCGCGCTGATTTCTACATTGTGAACTTCGCGAACTGCGACATGGTTGGTCACACCGGTGTCTTCGACGCCGCCGTTAAGGCCGTCGAGGCTGTTGACGATGCCCTGTCCAAGGTCGTCCCGGCGATTCTCGCCAAGGGCGGCTTTGCGCTGATCACCGCCGACCACGGCAACGCCGATCACATGTTTGACGTTGCTTCCGACGGTTCCAAGCATCCGTTTACGGCTCACACCACTAACCGCGTGCCGTTTATCATCGTTGATGAGAAGGCACAGCTCACCGGTATCGAGGACGGTCGTCTCTCCGATATCGCTCCGACCATGCTCACCATGGCTGGTATTGAGCCTTCCGCCGAGATGACGGGTCGCGTGCTCGCCACCGAGGCCTAAAAGAAAACGCCAAGGTTTCTTTGAAAAGGGGTTGCCCATATTCGGGCAACCCCTTTTTTGGTATTTCTGCCATATCTGCCCCGTCCCCGAGTGGCAGGTAGGGGAGAGCGGGGGATTGTGGTACAGTACTGGAGTTTGAATTGTTCTATTAAGGAGCTTATCTATGGGTCCGTTCCAGATTCTGCTGTTTGTCGTTTGGGCTGTCTCTGCCGTGGCGTTGACGATTCTCGTCCTGATGCATTCCGGTAAGGGCACCGGCGTTTCGGATATGATCGCTAGCTCGCTGTATAACTCCAGCTCTGCCACGGGCGTCATGGAGCAGAACCTCGATCGCCTGACGGTAATTATGGCCGTCGTTTTTGCCGTGTGTGTCGTCCTGTGCATGTTCTTCTTCCCGCAGGGCATCGTCGGCTACTAAGCATCGGCGTATATACGTTTGCAATGGGTCTCGCAGGTGCGGGACCCTTTTTGTTTACATATTTGTAACAGAGTCAAAATATCCCCACATACTTCGCCCAACTAAAGAAATTCTTGACCGTTGACCGGAATTAGCCCCAAATCGTGCATAAAATGCGCTACTGTATTGCGAAACGTTGGTCCGTTGTGCATAACCAGCCATAGCAACGGGCGGCGTTTTAATGGTTCGGATCGGATTGTCTCGACATGTGTCCGACTGAACATTTCTTTGTCCTATCTCATAAGGAGGATGGCATGGCTGATTCTATGTTCCACCAGCCCGTTATGGGTCGTCGCGCCTTCGTTGGCGGTACCCTTGCTGCGAGCTCCATGGCTTTTCTTGCCGCATGCGGCAAGAAGGGCGGCGACGCTTCCGGTTCTGAGTCCGGTTCGACGCTGAACTTCTACATCAACAACCCGGTCTGCATCGACCCCTACAACGTCCAGGAGGACCAGGGCACTCAGGTCGAGTACCAGCTCTTCGACGCTCTGACCTCTTACGACGCCGAGAAGGGCGAGATCGTTCCGCTGGCTTGCGAGTCCTTTGAGTCCAACGACGACGCCACCGAGTTTACCTTCAAGATCAAGAAGGCCAAGTTCCACAACGGTGACGACGTTACCTCCAAGTCCTTCAAGCTCGGTTGGGAGCGTCTGGTCAACACCAAGTCGGCTGTCGCTACCGAGTACGGCCCTTCCGAGGTCTCCTATCACCTCTCCATGGTCGAGGGCTATGACGATCTGCTTGCCGGTAACGCTACCGAGCTCAGCGGTGTTACCTGCCCCGACGATGAGACCCTCGTCGTCAAGCTGTCTTCCGCTTACGCTGACTTCCCCTTCGTCGCCTCTCATCCGGCTCTGGCCCCGGTTCCCGAGTGCGCCGAGTCCGATGTCAAGAGCTTCTATCTTGCCCCGGTCGGTAACGGCCCGTTCATGATGGACGGCAAGTGGGAGGATGGCCAGGAGATCAACGTCAAGAAGTTCGACGATTACTATGGCGACAAGGCCAAGATCGATGGCATCCACTTCCAGGTCATCAAGGACATGGAGACCGCTTACAAGGAGTTCCAGGCCGGTAACCTCGATGTCTGCGACGTTCCCGTCGCTCAGATCGATGCCGCCAAGAAGGATCGCGGCGTGTCCAAGGACGGCTACACCATGGGTGACGGCGAGCGCATGCTGCTCGGCGCCGAGCCTTCCACGTACTATCTGACCTGCAACACCACGGCCGAGCCGTTCAACAACGCCGACCTGCGTAGGGGCATCTCCCTGGCCATTAACCGTGAGGCCATCTGCAAGACCATCTTCAAGGGTACCCGTACTCCTGCCGACGGCATTGTTCCTCCGGGCATCGATGGCTACAAGGAGGGCGCATGGGAGTTCTGCGCCTACGATGTCGACAAGGCTAACGAGTACCTCGACAAGGTTGCTCCCGCTGGCGCTAACGGGGATCGTGGCATTAGCGTGACCCTGTCCTACAACCAGGATGGCGGTCACAAGGAGATCATGGAGTCCATCATCGGTGACCTCGCCAAGGTTGGCGTTACCGCTGTCTCCGATACCCCTGAGTGGTCTGCCCTGCTCGAGCAGTATCAGAACTTTAACTATCAGTTCGGTCGTCTGGGTTGGATTGCCGACTACCCGATCATGGACAACTTCCTGTATCCGCTGTTCCACTCCGACTCCCTCGGTGGCGACAACCGCTCCGGTTACAACAACCCCGAGTTCGACGCCAAGGTCGACGAGGCTCGTACTATTGTTGACGACGAGGAGCGCGTCGCTAAGATGCAGGAGGCCGACGCAATGGTCTCTGCCGACTGCCCGGTCATCCCGATTATGTTCTACACGCACACCATCGCCGGCTCCGATCGCATTAAGCACCTCTATGTCGATCCGCAGAAGCACGCCGATCTGGGTACCGCTGAGCTCGCCTAAGAGTTTGCAGCTTCCGTGAGGGTCAAGTATTTACGTAGACCTCATGGGAAACATACAGTTCTCCCTAACCTGGGGTAAACTGGCTGATGGTAATTTTGGGATGCCGGTCTGGCGATCGGCATCCCATTTAGGTTAATCCCTAGATAGGGGAGTGGTATGGGTAAGTACATCGTTAAACGTGTGCTTCAGTTCATCCCGGTGTTTTTGGGCGTTACGCTGATTCTGTTCGCCCTCCAGAATATCGTGCCGGGAGATCCGATCAAGCTGATCGGTGGAGACAAGGCTCTGTCCCCCGAGGTGGAGCTTCAGCTTCGCGTCCGCTATCACCTGGTCCAGACGGACGAGGACGGCAACGCGATCCTTGACGAGAACGGCGACCCCGTTCAAACGTCGCTCGTGGACCGTTACTTGTATTACATGAACGGCCTGCTTCATGGCGATCTGGGCAATTCGTATCAGCGCAAGCTGCCGGTTACGGATATCTTTGCCCAGAAGTATCCGTATACGGTCAAACTTGCCGCGTGCGCCATCGTGCTCGAGGCAATTATGGGTATCGGTGCGGGTATCATTTCGGCGGTAAAGCGTTATTCCTTCTGGGATATTTTGGTAACGCTCACCACGTCGATCCTCGTTGCGGTCCCGGCCTTCTGGCTCGGTATGTTGCTGCAGCTGTTCTTTGGCGTCATCCTCAAGGACGCCACGGGCGGTGCAATCTCCATGCCGATCTCGGGTGCCGGCGGTTCCAGCTCTCAGTATCAGGATTGGATGCACTATGTGCTTCCGACCATTACGCTGGCTTCGGTTTCGACCGCTTATGCTGCGCGCATCATGCGCTCGCAGCTGCTTGACGTCATGAATCAGGATTACATCCGTACGGCAAAGGCCAAGGGTCTCTCCAATCGGTCGATCATCGTCAAGCATGCGCTTAAGAATGCACTCATCCCCGTCGTTACCTATATTGGTGTCGACTTTGGCGGCATGCTTTCGGGCGCCATCCTGACCGAGACGGTCTTTAACTGGCCCGGTATCGGCTATGAGGTCTATCGCGCCATTAGCATGCGTGACTGGCCCATCGTTATGGGCGGCGTTACGCTCATCGTCGTCGTCGTTATGGTGATCAACCTGCTCGTCGACATTAGCTATGCATTCCTCGACCCGCGCATCCGCCTTGGCGGTCCGTCGGATAAGGCCTAAGGGAGGTACGTCTCATGCAGGAAACTGATTCTCAGTCTCAGGAGCAGGCTACCGCCACCAAGGCCGCATCTGCTCCCGCCAAGTCCCGCACGCTGTGGGGCGACGCTTTTAAGCGTCTTCGTAAGAACAAGCTCGCCGTTATCGGTGTCTGCTGGATCATCATCGTCGTTGTGGTTGCCCTGACCGCAGATCTGTGGGCTAAGCCCTGGCTCGGTTCCCCGACGGCTTCCGACTCGACCACTATGGCCGAGACGTCGCTGTTGGCTCCGTGTGCAGAGCACCCGTTTGGCACCGACGCCCTTGGTCGTGACATTCTCGTCCGCGTTATCTACGGTGCGCGCGTTTCGCTGTCCGTCGGAATTATGGCCACCGCGATCTCCACGCTAATTGGTCTGGTCATGGGTGCTCTGGCCGGTTTCTACGGCGGCATCTGGGATACGATCATCATGCGCTGTGCGGACATCTTCCTGGCGTTCCCGTACGTGCTGTTCGTTGTCGCCATGATCGCCGTTATCGGCCGTGGCCTTCAGAACGTCTTTATCGCCATCGGTATTCTCGGCTGGCCTTCGATTGCGCGCGTCTTCCGCTCTGCGATCTTGACCATCAAGGAAAACGACTATGTTGATGCTGCGCGCGCGATGGGTGCATCTGATGCTCGTATCGTTGTACGTCACATCTTCCCGAACTCCGTCGCCTCCATCGTGGTCTACGCGACCATGAACATTGGTGGCGCCATTCTGACCGAGTCCGCTCTGTCCTTCCTCGGCATGGGCGTTATTCCGCCTACGCCTTCGTGGGGCTCCATGATTCAGGACGGTCAGCAGTATCTTCTGACTGCTCCCTGGATGATGATCATGCCCGGTCTGGCAATTCTCTCGACGGTGCTCGCCTTCACCCTGCTGGGTGACGGTCTGCGCGACGCCCTCGACGTCAAGATGAAGGACGCATAAGGATGAAGAAGAACAAGAACTATGTGGACCTGAAGGACCAGCCTGTTCCCGAGGGCCAGCATCTGCTCGAGGTCGATGACCTTAAGATGTATTTCCACACCGAGGACGGCGTTGTTCGCGCTGTCGACGGTGTCTCCTACACGCTCGATCGCGGCGAGACCCTGGGCGTCGTCGGTGAGTCCGGCTCCGGTAAGTCCGTGACCGCCATGACCATCATGGGTCTTATCTCGATGCCTCCGGGAAAGATCGAGGGCGGCGACGTTCGCTATCGCGGTCGTTCTATCCTCGAGATGACCGAGGAGGAGATGCAGCACATTCGCGGCAACGACATCGCGATGATCTTCCAGGATCCTATGACCTCCTTGAACCCGGTCTATAAGATCGGCAAGCAGGTGGGCGAGGGCCTTCGTCTGCACCGTGGCTACTCCAAGCAGGAGGCGCTCAAGCGCGCTACCGAGCTTTTGGACCTCGTGGGTATCCCCGAGCCCGAGAAGCGCGTCAATGAGTATCCGCACCAGTTCTCCGGCGGTATGCGTCAGCGTGTCATGATCGCTATGGCTCTTGCCTGCGATCCCGATATCCTGATTGCCGACGAGCCCACGACGGCTCTGGACGTTACCATTCAGGCTCAGATTATCGAGCTCATGCAGGAAATGCAGGAGAAGAACGGCAACGCCATCATCATGATTACCCATGACCTGGGCGTCGTTGCCGATATGGCCGATAAGATCATGGTTATGTACGCCGGCCGTCCCGTCGAGTTCGGTACTGCTGAGGAAATCTTCTACGAGAGTCGCCACCCCTACACCTGGGGCCTTATCCGCTCCATCCCGGAGCAGGCCATCGAAGAGAAGAAGCCGCTTACGCCGATTCACGGCAACCCGCCTTCGCTCATGAACCTGCCTGAGGGCTGCGTCTTCTCTCCTCGTTGTCCCTATGCGACGGACAAGTGCCGCAAGCAGCGCCCCGAGCGCGTTGTCACCGAGTCTGGTCATTACTCTGCGTGCCACTACTCCGGTGACCCCGAGTTCCTCAAGAACGCTCCTGAGACGTCCCGTACGCGCAAGGATTCCAAGAAGGGAGGCGAGGCGTAATGGCAGATACCAACGAGCGTACTCCGCTGCTGAAGGTCGAGCACCTCTCTAAGGAGTTCCCCGCTGAGTCCGGCATGTTCGCCAAGCGCTTCTCCAAGCGTGTTGTCTCTGCAGTAAATGACATTTCGTTCGAGATTTATCCGGGCGAGACCTTTGGTCTGGTTGGTGAGTCTGGTTGCGGTAAGTCCACGACGGGTCGCACCATCATGCGCCTGACCAAGCCGACCGCCGGTAAGGTGTTCTTCCAGGGTAAAGATGTTGCCGAGATGAGCAAGCATGAGATCAAGGACATGCGTCGCGAGATGCAGTTCATCTTCCAGGATCCCTATGCTTCGCTCAATCCCCGTATGACCATCGGCGAGATCGTCTCCGAGCCCATGACCATTCATGGCGTGGGTACCAAGGAGGAGCGTATCGAGCGCGTCCGCGAGCTGCTGGACGTCGTCGGTCTGAATCCCGAGCACATTAACCGCTATCCTCATGAGTTCTCCGGCGGTCAGCGTCAGCGTGTCGGCATTGCCCGCGCATTTGCGCTGAAGCCCAAGCTGATTATCTGCGACGAGCCGGTTTCCGCTCTGGATGTGTCCATTCAGGCCCAGGTTTTGAACCTGCTCAAGGAACTGCAGGACAAGTTCGGTACCGCGTATCTGTTTATTGCCCACGACCTGTCTGTCGTGCAGCATATCTCCGATCGCGTTGCCGTTATGTATCTGGGTAAGATGGTCGAGGTTTCGGACTGGAAGACGCTCTATAGTGAGCCTCACCATCCGTACACGCAGTCGCTGCTGTCTGCCGTGCCGGTGCCCGATCCGGATATCCAGAAGACCCGCAAGCGCATCATCCTCGCCGGCGATCCGCCGTCGCCGCTGGATCCGCCGACCGGCTGCCGTTTCCACACGCGCTGCCCGATCGCGCAGGGCATCTGCTCCGAGAAGCTTCCTGAGTTTAAGGAAGTTGCACCGGGCCACTGCTGCGCCTGCCACTTCGCCGAGCCGTTCCCGATCAAGGAATCGCACATCGACCTGTAGTCGGTTGTTTTCGTCCGGGCCCGCCCTGTTGTTACTTTTCAGAACGTCCTCGGACATGTCGGAAGCCCCGCTGCGCGCTGCGCGCTGCGGGGCTTCCTCCGTCCTGCGGGATGTTCTGAAAAGTAACAACAGGGCGGGCCCTGCGGTAACTCGGCAGGGGGAGCGCGATTCCTTGATCGCTCACTTAATCTAATGGGAAAGATAGCGAGGCCGGAGCTTTAGCTCCGGCCTCCTTATATAAGGGCTCGGCAAAGCCGAGCCAACAAATTTGTATCAGCCTCCAGAACATGTTTGAGAACTGTGCCTGAAGTACGTATTTGCAGGCTCCGTATCGGTGTTGCCTGCGCATTTACAAATTCGTAAACTTTTTTCAAAAAAGTGCTTGCACAGTTCTCGAATCATAGGTTATTATCTTCCTCGTTGAACGCGCGGGTCCAACAAAACGAACCGCGAATCAACAACATAGCATGTCGGAGTGGCGGAATTGGCAGACGCGCTAGCTTGAGGTGCTAGTGACCGCTTTTTGGTCATGCGGGTTCAAGTCCCGCCTCCGACACCATCGCATTTGAGAAGCCTCTTCGGAGGCTTTTTTGTTACCGATAGACGGTGAGGTCCACGATGGAAACGCTTGAGCGCAACGAGTGGGCAGACGTTGCCCAACTGGTCGAGATCACGAGCGATGCTGTCATCATCTGTGAGCTCGACGGAACCATTCTGCATGTGAATAACCGTTTGCTCGACCTGATGTGCGAGGAACGCGCTGACGTCATCAGCGGTGATGTCAAAGACGTTCTGTACTCGTCTGCCTTTGAGCGCGCGACCGAACATCGTCTGCCGTTTGAGACCGATGGCTCCGAGAGCGAGCTGATGCTCAAGCTGAGCGACGGGTCTTTTATTCCCGTCTTGGTTCGCGCAGGTTCCGTTACGCCTCCGCGTATCTTTGGACGTCGTGCACCGCGTGTCCTGGTGGCGCTTCACAGCATCGAAGAGCAGTATTCCCACGATCGTCAGCTCAAACGTGCGCTATCGGAGCTTAGGGTGGCGAATAAACGCCTTTCGGGTACCCTTTCGGTCATTATGAGTACCGTGGGCTCCGATGAGCTCCCCAGCTTGCTCGATACCGTTTTGAATCAGCTCGTTGGAACGCTCGATGCCTCCGGTGCGGCTATCTATTTTTCCGAGAGCGGCGGCTTTAAGCTCCGCGGTGTTTCTAAGGAGCTTGAGGACAGCTATCTGCCCGAATTTTTGCCGTACGGCGCGGGCATTCCGACCTACGTGCTTCGCGAGTCGCGTGCCTGTCGCCTGTCGATTCAGCAGGACCTTGAGGGCGACCGGGTTGCTTCGGGTATGTTCATGGATTTGGACAATCGTTCCAAGCACTTGCTGCGCGTGCAGGATATGCCCCCGTATCGCAGCGAGATCTGTCTTCCCGTGTTTTACGGCACGCAGGTCCTTGGCGTGTTGGAAGTTGGCTGGAAACGCCCCCAGGCGCCACTTGCCTATGACGTTAACGTGCTCGAGGTCATTTGCGATTACCTGTCTATTCAGCTGGTCGGCATGGCATCGAGCCTTCGCTCCCGTCGCACGGCCGAGCTTGGCCGCTCGCTCAATGTCTTGCGGGATGAGTTGTTTACCTTTCTAGACGATTCCGCCGCGGCTACCCAGGCGGTATCGTCCGAGATCTGCAATATGCTCAACTGCCATTTTTGCCCTATTGAGTATGACGCCAGTCTGGATTCCTACGTCATAGATTTTGAAGGCGGCAGTCGCGTTGCTTTGCCGGACGATCCCGAGAAGCTTTTCTTTTCCACGACGGCGCCAGCGGCACGTTTGGGGGCTGCCCCTGATGGCTTTGAGGCATCTGTTTTGGGCGGCACGAGTGCCGAGGACCTTAAACACGTCCGTATAACTCGCGTTGACGAATCGATGCCTATGGGAGGCTGGCTTAGGGCACATGGCCTGCCTTGCCAGGGTCTCTACGTCGACGCCGGCATCGAGGCGGGGCGCCCGCGCTCTGAGGGCGATGGCAAGCACAGTAACGACGCGATCGTTCCTGCTTCTGTTGCGAAGGGCCCGACGACGCGCGCGCTGCTGCTTCGTGATGGTAGCCAAGAGCCGATTGATGACCTTGAATATGACTACTTGGTGCACTTGGCTCATGACTTTGAACTGATCTATGAAGGCGAATCTCAAAAGCGTGAGGAGCGCCATATCGCTCAGACCCTCCAGATTGGCATGAGAAATTCACTGGGGGATGTTCCGGGTATCGCAACCGATTCGGTGTACCTGTCGGCCACGAACTCGGCGTTGGTCGGCGGTGACTTCTATACGCTTGTCCGACTTCCCGACGATTGCGCCGTTATGATTTTGGGCGATGTATCCGGCAAGGGAATCGAGGCGGCGTCGATGTCGGCGCTCGTCAAGACAGCGCTGACGGCCTATGCCTGGGAGGGTGCGGGGCCTGCCCGTATGGCACGCTCGCTCAATAGCATGCTCATGGGTTTTTCGAGGGTCGAGACGTTTGTGACGGCGTTTATCGCCAAGATCGATCTTAAAGCGGGTCGCGCAACCTATTGCTCTGCGGGGCATCCTCCCACTATGGTCATTAGGCCGTCGTCGACGCCGCTTGGTGGCGGTGAAGCCCGAGGCGGAGAAGTGGAGCTCCTTGGGTGCCAATCGGGCGTGATCGGTGCCTTTGAGAGCATGGTGTACGAGACGGGCGTGTTTACGTTCGCTCCTGGTGACATGCTATTTATGTATACCGACGGAACAATCGAAGCACGTGATCGCTCGGGTGCTTTCTTTGGCGAGCAGCGCCTTCGTGACCTTCTGCTCTCTGTCTCGGGTGAGGGCGTATCGGGAATCTGCGGCAAGGTCTTGGGCGAGCTTGACCGCTTTACCGAGTCGGCGCTGAACGATGACATCGCGCTGGTTTCCCTTGAGTTTTTACGGGGTCGATCGTAGGTCACGACGCCTGACGGGCGAAATCTGCGCGGTTGCAGATACGTGTGCATCGAGCGAGCTCTTTTGGGGAACCATGGTCGTATGAATGAGTGGAATGACATAGCGGTTTTGACGCCACCGGGCGATATCGACATCGCCTCGGTGCCCGCACTGCGCCGACGGTTGGATAATTTGATCGACCGGGGCGTGCGTCGTGTTGTCATCAATTGCCAGACCGTGGGTTTTATCGACTCGACGGGTTTGGCGTTTTTGCTTACACGTGCCAGAGAGCTCATGAGACATGAGGGGCTGCTTTCGCTCGTTAACGCTTCCGATGAGGTCGTTCGCTTTTTGGAAATTGCCCGACTTGTCGACATCCTTCATGTCGCGGGCCCGGCGCGGGAGTCGATTCCCGCCATTCCGGTGGGGGAGTTGCCGCGATGGAGCAAGAGCGTCGAAGTAAGGCGAGGCATCGAGAATCTCCCGTATTATCGGCACCGTGTGGCCGAGCTCCTCGAATCGCTTCCCCTGAGGCGTGATGAGCGCTATGACGTTGCATTGGCGTTGGGGGAGGCATTGGGTAACGCATATGACCATGCGGGCGGTGTTGGCTGCATCCTGACGGTTCAGGCCTATGGGGACCGCGTTGTGCTCGAGGTGCTTGATCGGGGCGCTGGCTATTCTATCGATGGGGCGAGCGAGCCGGTGGCTTCTGAGGAGCGCGGGCGAGGTATCAAGCTTATGCGCATGCTCGTCGATAATGTGGAAGTTGCCTGTCGTGCGGATGGCGCCGGCACGCGCGTTCGGATGGTGAAGTTGTTTAGCTCGGCATTGGAATCGTGCGCTTAGCGCTTTGGCTTGACGTTATCCACCTGCGCGAACTTGCATTGAACAATTTTTTTGAAAAAAGTACTTGCGTCTTTTGGGCAACTCGCGTAAATTAATAACCCGCAAGCGGACATGGCTCAGTTGGTAGAGCACAACCTTGCCAAGGTTGGGGTCGCGGGTT
>UQKV01000014.1 GCA_900541665.1 uncultured Collinsella sp. | reverse complement strand
ACTAAACGTGCAGCGTGCGCGGGCCCTCCCGACGGGAAACGAAAAAGCCCGGTTTTAAACCGGGCTCGAACAAACACGCCTATTGACAATGGCTTTCTCATATTAGAAAGGCTCCCATTGCTGGGAGCCTAACAATTCAGTGGTGGGCGATGAGGGATTCGAACCCCCAGCCTTGTGCGTGTAAAGCACCTGCGCTAACCGTTGCGCCAATCGCCCGTGCGGAGAGAGTATAGCAAAACAATTGCCTCATTCATCTCATATCCATTAAAGGTAACTGGCGCGTGTCGGCGCGGAGCTGATTCAGTTGAGATTGCCTGAACATTCCGCCCCTCTTTACGCCCTCGGGTATACTCAAAAGCTACTGATTCGATTTGATGCCCAGCAACAGCAGAGGGGATAGTATATGTGCGGTTTTGTCGGTTTTGTCGGTGGGACGGATAACCAATCCGAGGTGCTCACCAAGATGATGGACCGCATCGTCCATCGTGGTCCCGACATGGGCGGTCAGTTTATCGACGGCCGCGTTGCCCTCGGCTTCCGCCGCCTGTCGATCCTCGACCTGACCGAGGCTGGCGCCCAACCCATGGCCAACGAGGACGGTAGCGTCGTCATTGTCTTCAACGGCGAGATCTACAACTTCCAGGAGCTTCGCTCCGAGCTCGAGGCCAAGGGCTATAAGTTCCACTGCGGCGCCGACACCGAGAGCCTCCTGCACGGCTACGAGGAGTGGGGCGAGGCAGTACTCGATCGCTTGCGCGGTATGTACGCCTTCGTCATCTGGGACAAGAAGAAGAACAAGCTTTTTGGCGCCCGCGATATCTTTGGCATCAAGCCGCTCTACTACTATCCCATGGCCGATGCGGGCGACGGCGCTCCGGGCGTGCTCTTTGGTTCCGAGATCAAGAGCTTCCTGGACTACCCGCACTTCCACAAGGCGGTCAACAAAAAGGCCCTGCGTCCGTACATGACGCTGCAGTATTCGGCAACCGAGGAGACCTTCTTCGAGGGTGTCTACAAGCTGCCTCCGGCGCACTACTTTACCGTCGATATCCCGACCGGCAAGATGAACATCGAGCGCTACTGGGATTGCGATTACTCTGCTGTCGAGAAGCCGTTCGAAGAGTATGTCGATGAGCTGGACGAGGTCGTGCACGAGAGCGTCGAGGCCCATCGCATCGCCGACGTCAAGGTCGCGTCGTTCCTCTCCGGTGGCGTCGACTCCAGCTACATCGCCGCTTGCCTCATGCCCGACAAGACCTTCTCGGTGGGCTTTGACTACAAGAACTTTAACGAGACCAACTACGCCAAGGAGCTTTCCGATAAGCTCGGCGTCGAGAACGTTCGCAAGATGATTACCGCCGACGAGTTCTTCGGTGCGCTCGAGGACATCCAGTATCACATGGACGAGCCGCAGTCCAACCTGTCTTCTGTGCCGCTGTGGTTCTTGGCCGAGATGGCCCGCAAGGACGTCACCGTGGTGCTTTCGGGCGAAGGCGCCGACGAACTCTTTGGCGGCTACGCCTACTACGAGGATACGGTCCCGGTGCGCAAGTACAAAAAGATGGTGCCGCTGCCCATCCGTCGCGCGCTCGGTAACCTGGCGCTGCATATGCCGTACTTCAAGGGACATAACTTCCTGGTCAAGGGTGCCGAGATCCCCGAGAAGTCGTTCCTGGGACAGGCTCTGGTATGGCCGGAGCGCGAGGTCGACGGCGTGCTCAAGCCCGAGTACAACACCGGCGACGGCGCCTTTGAGCTCGCTGCACCCATCTACGCACGCGTGAAGGGTCAGCCCGAACTGGTCAAGAAGCAGTACCTGGACATGAACATGTGGCTCCCGGGCGACATTCTGCTCAAGGCCGACAAGATGTGCATGGCGCACTCGCTGGAGCTGCGCGTGCCCTTCCTGGACCGCAAAGTCATGGAGTTCGCCGAGCACATTCCCGACCGCTACCGCATCAACGAGAACGGCAACAAACAGGTACTCCGCCACGCTGCCAACAAGTCGCTGCCCGATGAGTGGGCGACCCGTCCCAAGGTGGGCTTCCCGGTGCCGATTGTCTACTGGCTACGCGAGCAAAAGTGGTACGACTATGTCAAGGAGTACTTCACCGCGCCGTGGGCAAGCGAGTTCTTCGATACCGACGAGCTCATGCACCTGCTCGATCTGCACTTTGCGGGCAAGGGCGATTTCCAGCGCAAGATCTATACGCCGCTCGTGTTCCTGGTGTGGTACAAGCGCTTCTTTATCGACGAGGACCAGCCCGCTGTTCAGGCTGCCTAGCCTCGGCTTACGAACACCTGCGCGTAACGGCTCCTCCGGGAGCCGTTTTTGCGTGGGTGCGTTTCAGTTACTATAAAACCGTCCCTGCCAAATGGCTGAGAAAGGTGAAAGATGCACCATTCGGATTCCGCGACCGTGACCACGGTCGATACGCTTGCCAAGCTTCTCGATGTGTGCGGCGAGCTGCGCGCATCAGAGCAGGTTGACGAGCGTGCCGTGACCGGCTGCTCGTTTGATTCGCGCGCGGTCTCGGCAGGTGACGTGTTCTTTTGCAAAGGTGCTGCCTTTAAGCCCGCGTTTTTGAGCATGGCGCTCGATGCGGGTGCCGTCGCATTTGTGTGCGAGGAGTCGCTGGTCGAGTCTCTGGAGCCGCTGGCGCAGGAGAGCGGTGCTGCGATGCTGGTCGTGGATAGCGTTCGCACGGCCATGGCCCTGTTGCCGCCGGAGGTCTACGACCGTCCCGACCACGACGTCAAGATCGTGGGCATCACCGGCACCAAGGGAAAGACCACGGCCGCTTTTATGCTCCAGTCGATTATCAAAGCGGCGGGCGAGTCCTGCGGTATGATCGGCTCGGTGAACGCCGACGATGGTATCGAGTGCTACGAGAGCACCAACACCACGCCCGAGGCCCCCGAGGTTTGGCGCCATATCGCCAACTGCCGCACGTCCGGTCGCCAGTCCATGGTCATGGAGGTCTCGAGCCAGGCGCTCAAGTACCAACGCGTCGAGAATTTGCCGTTTGACGTGGCGTGCTTCCTCAACATCGGCCGCGACCACATCTCGCCAATCGAACACCCCACGTTTGAGGATTATTTTGAGAGCAAACTCAGGATCTTTGACCAGGCAAAGACCGCCGTGGTGAATCTGGGCACCGAAGAGGTTGACCGTGTGCTGGAGGCAGCGTCGACGGCCGAGCGCTTGGTGACCGTTGGCGTCGAGCATCCCGAGGCAAGCCTGTGGGCAAGCGATGTCCACGTGGTCGGCTTTAGCATCGAGTTCAACTTGCATGGCCTGTGTGCCGATGAGTCCGAGGCGGGGGAGAAGATCCTGCTGGGTATCGCGGGAGACTTTAACGTGGAGAACGCGCTGGTTGCTATCGCCGCTGCGCACGAGATCGGCATCGGTATCGATGCCATCAAGAAGGGCCTCTTCAAGCTTCGTGTGCCGGGCCGCATGGAGGTCGTGGAGTCGAAGGACGGCCGCGTGATCTGCGTCGTTGACTATGCGCACAACCAGCTTTCGTTCCGTTCGCTTTTCTCGTCGGTCAAGCGCGCGTTTCCCACTAGTCCAGTCATTGCAGTGTTTGGCGCTGCCGGCGGCAAGGCGCAGGAGCGCCGCGAGCAGCTTCCGCGCGAGGCCGCACCATATTCCGACCTGATGATTTTTGCCAACGAGGACCCGGCTCACGAGGACCCGATGAAGGTCTGTCGCGAGCTTGCCGAACATGTTCCCGACGATACACCGAACAAGATCATCCTCGATCGCGAAGCCGCTGTGCATGCGGCGTTCAAGGCGGCGCGCGAGGAGTACGTCAACCCCGATGCTCCCACCATTGTCTTGCTGCTGGCAAAGGGTGACGAGGAGCTCATGCACGTGGGCGACGAGTTCGTGCCCATCGAGAGCGACCTTTCGTTGGCCAATCGCCTGATCGATGTTACCCAGTTTGACTAATGAACCATGACGGCGGCGCCCTGAGTGCGCTGTCGCCATAAGCGTGTCCCTCAATCAAAACATGCCGTCCAAGTCCAAACCCTTCTACGTAAACGGAGTAACCATGTCCCACAACACCCTGCCGACCGTTGCCGAGCTTTCGGGCGAGATGCGCGAGCGCTTGGCCAAGGTCAAGTACGTCTTTACCGACCTGGATGCCACGATGCTCGCACCCGGCTCGTGCGTGCTGCGCGACAACGACGGCAACCCCTCGACCAAACTCGTCGAGGCCGTCGTGGCACTTGCCCGCGCTGGTATTCAGGTGGTTCCCACCTCGGGCCGCAACCGCACCATGATCCACGAGGACGCGCGCGTGCTCGGTCTCAACTCCTACATTGGTGAGATGGGCGGCCTGGTCATGTACGACCTCAAAGCCAACGATTGGGAGTATCTGACCGGCGACATGCCCTACGACCCCTCTTGCGGTCTCACGCCGCACCAGGTGATCGAGCAGACCGGCGTGTGCGAGAAGATCCTCGCCCGCTGGCCGCACAAGATCGAGTATCACAACGACATGTCGACCGGCTACAAGTACCGCGAGGTCACCGTCGGCATGCGCGGCGACATTCCCGATGACGAGGCGCAGGCCATTCTCGACGAGGCCGGCTGCGGCCTGGTGTGGGCCTGTAACGGTCACCTGACGCATCTGTCCAAGCCGACGACGCTCGAGCTCGATCGCGTCGAGGACGGTCGCGCCTTCAACATCAACCCCGCGGGCCTCAACAAAGGCGTCGCCATTGCGCGCTTCTGCGAGCACCTAGGGATCGAGCGCGAGGAGACGTTGGCGCTCGGCGATTCCGAGTCCGACTTCTACATGGCCGATCACGTGGGCACGTTCTGCCTGGTCGAGAATGGCCTGACGAGCGCCGGTGCGCCCGAGTTCTTGGCTGCTTGCGAGAACGCTTTCGTTACGCGCGGCAAAATTGTCGATGGTTGGGCGGCGACGGCAGAGCTGCTGGTCGCGGCGCGTTCGTAGCGCGGCGTCGCCGCACTTGGACATGTCTTTTCGAGAGAGACTGGTGAGGTAATGTCCGATATCGAGAATCCGGCAGGCGACACGCGCCCGATTGGCGTGTTCGATTCTGGTTTGGGCGGTTTGACGGTTGCGCGCGCCATCGCGACGGCGCTGCCGCACGAGTCCGTCTACTACTTCGGCGACACCAAACGCTGCCCCTACGGCACGCGCACCGAGGATGAGGTGCGCTCGTTTGCGTTGCAGGCGGGCCGTTGGCTTTCGAAGCACGACGTCAAGATCATGGTCATCGCCTGCAACACGGCGACCGCTGCGGCCTTGCGTCTGGCCCAGCAGGTGCTCGACGTTCCCGTGATCGGTGTGATCGCGCCGGGTGCCCGTGCAGCAATCAACAGCACCCGCACGCGCCGGGTGGGCGTGCTCGCCACCAACCTCACCATTCGCTCGGGCGCCTACACGCGCGCCATTCAGGATCTAGATGCCGGCGTCGATGTATATGGCTGTCCTGCCTCGAGCTTTGTCGAGGTTGTCGAACACGAGCTCGCCTCGGGTGCGCATCTGCAGGAACAGTGGCTTGAGAACGAGGACATCTTCGATACGCCTGCTGTGCGTGCGCTGGTGGGTGCCACGGTTGAGCCGCTACGCGACCACGGTATCGATACCGTGGTGCTCGGCTGTACGCATTTCCCGCTGTTGGTGGGACCTATCCGCCATGCGCTGGGGCCTGGGGTGCGCGTCGTAAGTTCCGCCGAGGAGACTACACGCGAGCTGACCGATATCCTCACACGCCGCGAGCAGCTGGCGGGCGACGCCGCCGAGCCGCAGCATCGTTTTGCCACGACGGCCGATAACATTGCCGAGTTTGCGGTGGCGGGCAGCTTTATCTTTGGTCAGCCGCTCAAGAGCATCGAACATATCGATATCGATGAGCTGAAATAGATGTAAGGCAGCCGCCCAAGCCTTCGCCACATCTTTTGCCGAAAGGAAATTTCTATGGAGTACATGCAGGTCAACCGCGCCAACGGTCGCGCCGCCAACGAGTTGCGCCCCGTTAAGCTCACCCGTGGCGTCATGAAGCACGCCCACGGCTCGTGCCTGGCCGAGTTCGGCGACACGCGCGTGCTGTGCGCCGCCACTATCGAGGAGGGCGTGCCGGGCTGGCGAAAGGGAGCTAAGGCCGGCTGGGTGACCGCGGAATACGCCATGCTGCCGGCGTCGACCGGCAAGCGCTGCAAGCGCGAGCACGCCAACCGCAAGGGTCGCTCCATGGAGATCGAGCGCCTCATTGGCCGCAGCCTGCGTACCGTCGTCAACATGAAGGCGCTCGGCGAGTACACCGTCACCGTCGACTGCGATGTGATTCAGGCCGATGGCGGCACGCGTACAGCGAGCATCACCGGCGCCTGGGTGGCGCTGCACGACGCCCTCGCCATGTGGGTCGAGGCGGGCAAGATCGATCGCATCCCGCTTACCGGCCAGGTGGCTGCCATCTCCATGGGCGTTGTCGACGGCAATACGCTGCTTGACCTCGATTATTCCGAGGACAGCCATGCCGAGGTCGACATGAACCTCGTCGCCACCGACACCGGTGAGATGATCGAGCTCCAGGGTACCGGCGAGCAGGCGCCCTTCGACCGCAAGCGCCTCAACGCCCTGCTCGACCTGGGCGACAAGGGTATCGCCGAGCTCATCGAGCTTCAGCGCCAAGCCCTCGCCTAACCTGCCAAAAAGGGACAGGTTTATTTTGGTAGGTTTTATCTGCGGAGACGTCTAGGCACAAGACAGCCGTTGATTGAGAGGGGAGAGGCAGAGGCCCTCGTCGCCCTCGGCGCGGCATTGCTATAGAGACAAGGAGACCACTCATGGCACTTGAGAAGATCGACATCGACACCCTCGACCCGGCGGCGACCATCGTCGTGGCAACGGGCAACGCCCATAAGCTCACCGAGATCGAGGCCATTTTGGGCAAGGTTATGCCCGAGGTGCGCTTTGTGGCACTCGGCCAGCTGGGCGATTTTGAGGATCCCGAGGAAAACGGCACGACGTTTTTGGAGAACGCCATCATCAAGGCGCAGGCTGCGGTTGAGGAGACGGGCCTTATGGCCATTGCCGACGATTCGGGCTTGGTCGTCGACGCGCTGGACGGTGAGCCCGGTGTGTATAGCGCGCGCTATGCGGGCGTGCATGGAGACGATGCCGCCAACAACGCCAAGCTTCTCGTGAATCTGGAGGGCGTGGCCGACGAGGACCGCACTGCGCGCTTTATGAGCGTCGTCGCGCTCATCGACACGGACGGTTTGGTCACCTATGGCGAGGGCGCCTGCGAGGGCGTTATCGCGCACGAGGGCCGCGGCGATCACGGCTTTGGCTACGACCCGCTGTTCCTGCCGGTCGACACGCCGGGCAAGACCATGGCCGAGCTGACGGCGGACGAGAAGAACGCCATCAGCCATCGTTTCCACGCGCTCGAGCATCTGTCCGCCAAGCTGACGGGCGAGGAGTAGGCCGTGCGTGCGGTGGTGCAGCGCGTACTCAACGCCGGCGTGACGGTCGACGGCGAGTGCGTGGGCCGCATTGGACGCGGCTACCTGGTGCTGCTGGGTGTGGGCCATGGCGATACGCGTGCCGAGGCCGACAAGCTGTGGAGCAAGCTCCGCGGGCTGCGTATCAACGAGGACGAGAACGGCAAGACCAACTTGGCGCTTGCCGATGTCGACGGCGAGGTGCTCGTGGTGTCGCAGTTCACGCTGTTCGCCGACTGCCGCCACGGTCGCCGCCCATCGTTTACGGATGCCGGCGCCCCCGATGTCGCCAACGAGCTCTACGAGTACTTCCTGACGCTTGTGCACGAGGACGTTGAGCATGTGGCGCACGGTATCTTTGGCGCCGACATGAAGGTCGACCTCATCAACGACGGCCCATTCACCATCGTCCTCGATACCGACAACCTTTAGGTTACGCGGTTTTACTAAACCGCGTAACAACTGGTCATGCGAGGTTGTCGTCTGGTACGTATTTGGGACGGGGCTGATTTAGCTACTTGCGTATGGCGGCAGCAGGGTGCTATAGTATTAGAGTTTTGTCTATCTTAGGGGTATTATCCCCTTTTTGAATTGCACCTTCTGGAGGCCCTGTTCATGGAAGAGATGGAAGTCAATCACGTCGACGACATCCACGAGAAGCTGACCGATATGGTGGGCGATCGCGTCAAGGTTAAGGCCAACATGGGCCGCACCCGCGTTGTCGAGCGCATGGGCACCATCAAGAGCGTTCACCCCGCCGTCTTTATCGTCGAGGTTGACGAGCGTCGCGGCCGCAAGTCGCGTCAGTCCTACCAGTATATCGATGTCCTCACCGGTCAGGTCGAGCTGTTCGACCCCGAGAGCGGCGAGCATATCTTTACCCCGCTCGGCAATCAGCTCGAGGAGCATTAACGGTGACCGATCGGTCCCTGACTCTTTCCGCGCCGGCAAAGATTAACCTCTACCTGGGGGTTCATACCGAGCGCGATGACCGCGGCTACCACAGGGTCGATTCCCTGATGGCGGCCGTCGGTCTTTCCGATACCGTGACGGTCACGCCGGCGCAGGCGCTGACCGTCCAGACGGTTCCGGCATCAGATTTTCCCATGCAAAAGAATACGGCGTATCGGGCTGCGGTTGCTATGGCCGAGCATTATGGTCGCGAGGCAAACATCTGCGTGACGATTGAGAAGCGCATTCCATTGTGCGCCGGCTTGGGCGGCCCCTCGACGGATGCGGCCGCGGTCATTGTCGCCTTGGCGGAGCTCTGGGGCATTGATCGCACCGACCCAGCGCTCGACGATATTGCGCGAGGCATCGGTGCCGACGTCCCGTTCTTTTTGCACGCGAGTCCTGCGTTCTACGTAGGTGGGGGAGACGTGCTGGCAACTGAGTACCCCGCGCTGCCCGCGACGCCCGTCGTGCTGGTCAAGCCGCGCGAGGCAAGTGTTTCGACAATTGAAGCCTATCGACGTTTTGACGAGGCCTCGGTGCCTGCGGACAAGCCCGGCGCGATAGCTTCTGCCTTGCGTGCTGGTGATGCCGAGACGGCATATGCACTCATCCATAACAACCTTGGTGTCATTTCCGCACAGATGGAGTCGCAGATTCAAACGGTCCTCGACTGGCTGCGTAAACAGGACGGAACCGTTGCTGTAGATGTGTGCGGATCGGGTGCCTGCTCGTTTGCCATTTGCGACACCGCTGCCACGGCCGAAAGGCTTGCCGATGCTGCCCAGCAAAATGGCTGGTGGGCCTGCGCGACTGAGCTTATTCCCAACACGGTTCAAATCGACGCGCCAAAGAAATAAAAATTTCTCTAGCACGCGGCGAAAATCTTTGTTACTATAGTCGAGCTAACGGGTTGTGGCTCAGTTTGGTAGAGCACTGCGTTCGGGACGCAGGGGTCGCTGGTTCAAATCCAGTCAACCCGACCAGAGCATGAGGAGGGACCGCTTCTTGCGGTCCCTTTTTTTAGCTAGTGTTGTGATACCGCGATACCCGCGGTATACTCATTCGAGCTTGTCTCGCTGTATTGTGGAGGTCTACATGTTTGGACTGAGGGCTCCTGAGCTCATCATTATTCTCGTCGTTGTCCTGATTATCTTCGGGCCCAAGAACCTGCCGAAGCTCGGCAAGTCCCTCGGCTCTACCGTCAAGAATATCCGTGAGGGTATGGAGGGCGACGATAAGGCCGAGACCAAGCAGGCCGAGGAGGTCGTGGTCGAGCAGTCCGAGGAGGACAAGGAGATCGCTGAGCTCGAGGCCAAGCTCGCTGCTGCCAAGAAGAAGCAGGCAGAGGACAGCGACGCGGACGCAGAGTAGTCCCATCCCTTTGGGGTGAGCACCTGACCGGCTTGCCCGCAGGCTAGCCGGTCTTTTTCGTTTTGTTGACAGTTGATTGTTTGATCAGAGTTGGGGAGATATCCGTATGGACGCAAGCCAGATCGTACTGACCGCTGAGGGCCGCCAGAAGCTCGTCGAGGAGCTCGCTTGGCGTGAGGGCGATTACGCCAAGGAGATCGTCGAGGACATCAAGGAAGCCCGCGCGTTCGGCGACCTTTCGGAGAACTCCGAGTACGACGCCGCTAAGGACAAGCAGGCCCAGAACGCCGCTCGTATTGCCGAGATCCAGGCCATCCTCGCCAACGCTCAGGTTGCTGCCACCACGGGCGACCTGACCGTCTCCATCGGTTCCACCGTTTCGCTGATTGATCCCAACGGCGAGGTCATGGAAGTCACGCTCGTCGGTACCACCGAGACCAACTCGCTCGAGCACAAGATTTCCAACGAGTCTCCGGTCGGTCACGCCATCATTGGTCACGGCGAGGGCGACTCCGTCGAGGTCGTTACGCCTTCCGGCAAGACTCGCGTCTACACCATCGCCAAGATCGCACGCTAGACCACGGTCCCGCGTAAAGGTATGTTTTCGCTCCCTGGGACCGAATCCTGGGGAGCGTTTTAGTTTGAGGAGCTAACTTATGGCAGAGAACCAGAACGTCGCCGATCAGGCATCGACGCTCAACGACGAGCGCGCCACCCGCCTGGCCAAGCGCGCCGCCCTGTTCGAGGCGGGCCAGAACCCCTATCCCGAGCACTCTGAGCTTGAGGACTACGTCGCCGATATCGAGGCTAAGTACGCCGAGCTTGCCGATGGCGAGGACACCGAGGACGTCGTGAAGATCGCCGGCCGTGTGGTCGCCAAGCGCGGTCAGGGCAAGATCATGTTCATCGTCGTGCGCGATGCGACTGCCGAGATTCAGCTGTTCTGCCGCATCAACGACATGGACGAGGCTGCCTGGAATACGCTCGAGGCTCTCGACCTGGGCGACATCCTGGGCGTGACCGGCGTGGTCGTGCGCACCCAGCGCGGCCAGCTTTCCGTTGCCCCTAAGAGCGCGACCCTGCTTGCCAAGGCCGTTCGTCCGCTGCCCGAGAAGTTCCACGGTCTTTCCGACAAGGAGACCCGCTATCGCCAGCGCTATGTCGACCTGATCGCCAACGACGACGTTCGCGAGACCTTCCGTAAGCGTTCGCAGATTCTCTCCACCTTCCGTCGCTTTATGGAGTCCGACGGCTACATGGAGGTCGAGACCCCCATCTTGCAGACCATCCAGGGCGGCGCTACTGCTAAGCCGTTCATCACGCACTTCAATGCGCTCGATCAGGAGTGCTACCTGCGTATTGCCACCGAGCTGCACCTCAAGCGCTGCATCGTCGGTGGTTTTGAGCGCGTGTTCGAGATCGGCCGCATCTTCCGTAACGAGGGCATGGACCTTACCCACAACCCCGAGTTCACCACGATGGAGGCCTACCGTGCCTTCTCCGACCTCGAGGGCATGAAGGCGCTCGCCCAGGGTGTCATTAAGGCGGCTAACAAAGCCATCGGCAACCCCGAGGTCATCGAGTACCAGGGCCAGACCATCGACCTTTCTGGTGAGTGGGCCAGCCGTCCCATGACCGACATCGTCTCCGACGTGCTCGGCAAGCAGGTCACCATTGACACGCCGGTCGAGGAGCTTGCTGCCGCCGCGCGCGAGAAGGGCCTGGAGATTAAGCCCGAGTGGACCGCCGGCAAGATTATCGCCGAGATTTACGATGAGCTGGGCGAGGACACCATCGTCAACCCCACGTTCGTGTGCGATTACCCCATCGAGGTCAGCCCGCTTGCCAAGCGTTTTGAGGACGACCCGCGTTTGACCCACCGCTTTGAGCTGGTCATCGCCGGCCACGAGTACGCCAACGCATTCTCTGAGCTCAACGACCCGGTCGACCAGGCCGAGCGCTTTGCCGCCCAGATGGCCGAGAAGGCCGGCGGCGACGATGAGGCCATGGAGTATGACGAGGACTACGTGCGCGCCCTCGAGTACGGTATGCCTCCCGCGGGCGGCATTGGCATCGGCATCGACCGCGTGGTCATGCTGCTCACCAACCAGGCTTCCATCCGCGACGTGCTGCTGTTCCCGCACATGAAGCCCGAGAAGGGTTTCCAGTCCGGTGCCGCTGCCGCCAAGGCTGCCGAGGCCGGCAACGCCGCGAGCCCGTTCGTTGAGTCGCTTAAGCCCACGCTCGATTACTCCAAGATCGCCGTTGAGCCGCTGTTCGAGGAGTTCGTCGACTTCGATACCTTCTCCAAGAGCGATTTCCGCGCTGTGAAGGTCAAGGCATGCGAGGCCGTCAAGAAGTCCAAGAAGCTGCTGAACTTTACGCTCGACGACGGTACCGGTACCGACCGCACCATCCTCTCCGGTATTCACGCTTATTACGAGCCCGAGGACCTGGTCGGCAAGACCTTGCTCGCCATCACCAACCTGCCTCCGCGCAAGATGATGGGTATTCCCAGCTGCGGCATGCTGATCAGCGCTGTCCACGAGGAGGAGGGCGAGGAGCGCCTCAACCTGATCCAGCTCGACGCCTCCATCCCCGCCGGCGCAAAGATGTACTAACTAGTTACGCGGTTCTACGAACCGCGTAACGGCTCGACGCTGCGCGGGCCGCATTTGGACAATCTGACGTTCAACTTCAAGGGCGCGACCAGAAGGTCAGCGCCCTTTCGTTTCACGTCACCTTGTCTCAAATGCGGCCCGCTCGCTGACGTTGCCAATACATCGATGTAGTCATTGGGGACGTTCTTAAACGACTACCCAACGGATATTGCGCACATGGCTCGCATGACAGTCGTCTCTTTTATGTTTCCTTTAGCCGTTGCTGCCTAGGATGGGGGTTAGTCGACAGGAAGGGAGCACCGGGATGGACGACGCGAGCGAGCGTGCAATCGAAGAGGACATGCTCGATCAGTTCAACTACTTTGATGATGAGGACGAGGAATTGATCGACCGTCGCGAGCCGGCGGCGCTCGATACTTTCGACCTTATTGATGAAGAGCCCGACGAGGACGAGGTCGGATCAGCGGAGCCCCCACAGCCTTCGCGCCTTGACTCGCTGCTTTCGAGAGCCCCCATGCACCACGGCGTTCGTGCCGGCGCGCTCCATATGAAAACTGACTGGCACCAGATCGTGACGGCAGGCGATGAGCTTGCCGTCGATGCGCCACTCACCGATAAGTCATCCATCATCTGCCGCACCGGCATGCTTATGCTGGCAAGCGGAACAGGTGCCTGGCGCGTGCGCGATACCATGAATCGTGTTGCTGCCGTACTCGGCGTCACGATTCACGTCGACCTGAGTCTTCTGTCGTTTGAGTGCACTTGCATCGAAGATGGCCACTGCTTTAACGAGGTTGTCAGCCTGCCCACAACGGGAGTCAATACCCATCGCATTTGGATGATGGAGAGTTTCCTCAAGGAAATCGAGACCTATGGTCGTCGCTTCACGGTACACGAGTATCACGAGATGCTCAGGACCGTTGAGAGCTCAAAGCCTGATTACTCTCCCTGGCAACAGGGCCTTGCGGCAGCCTGTGCTTGCGGCGCCTTCGTCTTTTTGCTCGGCGGCGGCCCTATCGAGATGGCCTGCGCGTTCGTGGGCGCGGGTGTCGGCAACTTTGCCCGCTCCCATATTCTCAAGCAAGGCCTTGGTCAGTTCAGCGCGCTGACGACCGGCGTTGCGCTCGCTTGCGTTTCGTATCTGCTGGCATTGCTCGGCCTTGGCCAGGTCATACCGGGGGCAATGTCGCACCAAGAAGGCTATATCGGCGCCATGCTCTTTGTGATTCCCGGCTTTCCACTCATTACGGCAGGCCTCGACATCGCTAAGCTCGACATGCGAAGCGGTATCGAGCGCCTTTCATATGCCGTATCGATTATTGTGATGGCGACCCTCGTAGGTTGGATGGTTGCCGAGTGTGTTGGCCTGGCGCCGGACGACTTTGCCCCACTGGGCCTTTCGCCGCTTGCCCTTACGCTCCTGCGCGTGGTGATGAGCTTCGTTGGCGTATTCGGCTTCTCGGTGATGTTCAACAGCCCGGTAAAGATGGCCGCGGCAGCTGGGTTGATCGGCGCCGTGTCCAATACCCTGCGTCTGACCCTTGTCGATGCGCCGACGATGATTCCCTTCCTGGGCCTCAGCACGGGAATGCCTCCCGAGGCAGCAGCGTTTATCGGCGCGCTGGTGTCGGGGCTGCTCGCAAGCTTGGCTGAAGTCAAGCTCACCTACCCGCGCATCGCCCTCACGGTGCCTTCGATTGTCATTATGGTGCCGGGCTTGTATCTGTATCGCTCGATGTATTACATGTGCACCTTCGACACGGTCAATATGCTCGGCTGGTTTGTGCGCGCAGTGCTCATCGTAGCGTTTCTGCCCGTTGGACTGGGTGTGGCGCGTACGCTCACCGACCCTCGCTGGCGCCACACCAGCTAATTGGTACAAGGGGGACAGGTTACTTTGCACCAAATGAGTTGCGGTGAAATAGGGACTGAATTGTTGCTTAAAGGGTCAAAACAGTCCGTATTCCACCGCAACTTATGGGGTCGGGGGTTTTGGTGCCCTGCATCTCCACAAACTCAACGCTTACGAAGCGCGCGCCGTTCGTGTTAGGGTAGTTCCACCACATAAGTAGTCGCAGACGCGCGTAACACGGGCGGGCGAGATGAAGTCCCAACAGCTCCATCTTGCCCGCCCGTTTTTGTTGCGTGGCGCCGCGGTACAACACAGAGAGGAATCTGCCCTTTATGCCTATCAACAAACGAGAGAGCCTGCTGTTCACCTTTATCATGTGCTTTTGCATGGTGCTCTGGATGAGCATCTACAACGTTGCCCTGCAGCACGGGGCCATCAACGGCGAGGTCGTTGCCACTGCGTGGCTCGGCTTCCCCGTTGCCTACATTTTTGCCATGTGCTGCGACTGGTTCGTCGCCAGCCCGCTCGCCAAGGGTTTCGCCTTTAAGTACTTGGTCACGCCGGGCAAGAGCTCGCCACTTGCCATGACGCTCGCCGTCAGCTCCTGCATGGTCGTTCCCATGGTCATCATCATGTCGCTGTACGGTGCCTGTGAGGGTCTGACGCACATGCCCGGCGGCATCCTTGCGAACCTGTATTCCGTGCCCGCGATCTGGATGATCAACATCCCGCATAATTTTGTGATGGCGCTGCCGTGGAACCTTTTGGTAGCCGGTCCGATTTCCCGCTTCGTCTTCCGTCGCGCCTTCCCTGTGGGGACGGTTTTCGAGGAGGAGCATGCCGAGCTCTTGGAGCAGGCTATGGCTCCTGAGTGCGAGTAGCTCGCTTAGGGATCTGCTGAGCGCGGGCGACTTGCTTGGTTGGAGCCCTAAGCGTGGATAGCTCTCTCGGCGACATCGCGGGCGTGAGCGGTGCGCATGACCGGAGGGCCCGTGCTGCTCCGTTGCCCGACGTGCTAGCGCGCAGAACAATCTGTTGGTGCATTCGGCGGCTGCTGAAGCGTTTCGGCAGCCGCTTTTTATACGGAGTTTAAATACAACAGTCTGTTGTATTACGTAGAGTGGTATATCTCTAGCGGGAAAAATGCGAGAGACGGAGCATTATGGCGTTGCTAGTAGGACTGGACGTAGGGTCGACGACGACCAAAGTTTACGCGATGCACGAGGATATGACCGAGGCGTGGTGGGGATATCGCCGCCACGGGGCGTGTCAGACAGCGAGCGTGCGCGCCATGCTCGGCGAGCTCGCCGAGCGCTTTCCCCATGAGTCGCTGCGCGTTGCGGTGACCGGCTCGGGTGCGCGCGATATCGCGACCGCGCTGGGCGCCTCGTACGTTCAGGAGGTGGTCGCCAACGCGCTCGCGATCAGCAGGTTCTATCCGCAGACGCGCTGCGCCATCGAGCTGGGCGGCCAAGACGCCAAGATGATCTTCTTCCGCACCAACGATAAGGGAGACATCGAGGTTGCCGACATGCGCATGAACGGCTCGTGCGCAGGCGGTACCGGTGCATTTATCGACGAGATGGCAAAGCTCATGGGGGTCGGCACCGAATCGGGCGAGTTCGAGCAGCTCGCAAGCCGGGGAACGACCGTCCACGAGGTCTCGGGCCGCTGCGGCGTGTACGCAAAGACCGATATCCAGCCGCTGCTCAACGAGGGCATTCCTGCCACCGACCTGGCGCTTTCGGCGCTTCACGCGGTCGCCCGCCAAACGATCGGCGGTCTGGCCCAGGGTATCGACATCGAGCCGCCGGTAATCTTCGAGGGCGGTACGCTCGCCTACAACCCCACACTGGTCCGCGTGTTCCGGGAGCAACTGAATCTATCGGACGATCAGGTTATCGTCCCGCGCGATCCGCAGATCATGGTCGCGCGCGGTGCCGCCCTGTCGCTGACCGACATGTTCGCATCGTCCCAACCGATCGACCTTCCCGACGCTTTTGTCCGGCTGGATAAGCTCGAGACGGTCGCGCCCGCAAGCGGGGAGGGACGTCTTGCCCAGCCCTTTTTTGCCACACCTGCCGAGCAGGCGGATTTTACGGCACGCCATGGCAAAGAGACGCCGGCAAAGGGTCCGGATGCGTATGCGCCCGGAGAGACGGTGCGTGTGGCGCTCGGTATCGATTCGGGGAGCACGACGACCAAGTTCGCCCTGGTCGATGAGGCGGGTGAGCTTGTCGATTCGTTCTACGCGTCTAATAACGGCAGACCGCTCGACGTCGCCCAACAGGGTCTTGTCAGCTTGAAGAACCGCTGGGAGACAGCGGGAGTCACGCTTGCGATCGATGCCGTGGGCACCACGGGATACGGCGAGGAGCTTTTCGCGCGCGCGTTCCACGCCGACTACCATACGGTCGAGACGGTCGCGCACGCCCGCGCCGCGTGCGCATGCGTTCCCGATGCGACCTTCGTGCTCGACATCGGCGGACAGGATATGAAGGCCATCTGGCTCAACCACGGCGTGCTGACCGATATCGTCGTCAACGAGGCGTGCTCTGCGGGCTGCGGCTCGTTCCTCGAGGGTTTTGCCAAAAACCTCGGAATAGCCGTTGAGGATATCGCGACCGAGGCATTTTCGTCCAAAGCCCCCGCCGTTCTCGGCAGCCGCTGCACGGTGTTCATGAACAGCAGCGTCGTTTCCGAGCAGCGGCGCGGTAAGGGTCCGGGCGACATCATGGCCGGTCTCTGCCGTTCGATTATCGAGAACGTGTTCACCAAGGTCATTCGCGTTTCAAATCTCAACCGTCTGGGCGACAAAGTCGTCGTCCAGGGCGGCACGTTCCGAAACGACGCGGTGCTGCGCGCATTCGAGCAGTATCTGGGCAAACCCGTCACGCGTGCGCCCCACCCGGGGCTGATGGGCGCTATCGGTATCGCCCTGCTCGCGCGCGAGGAATGCCGCAAGGGCGACGCCGGCACGTCGTTTATCGGGCTCGATGCCGTGGAGCGCTTCGAGCATCGCGAGTTCGGCGGCGTTACCTGCCGTCGGTGCAACAACCGCTGCCAGCGCGCGGTCGTGGCATTTGGCGACGGCTCGCTTTACGTCACGGGCAATCGCTGCCCGCGCGGCGGCGCCATCTCATGGGATGAGCTCGTGCGCGAGGTTCCCGCGGCGGAGGAGCTGCGTCCGCAGGGTGCTTGCGAGGCACAGGCACCCGGCACGGGGCGCGATCGGACCGCGGCTGCCCCCAATCTCTTTGTCGACCGCGAGAAGCTGCTGTTCGAGTCGTACCCCACGGTTCCCGTCTGCGGGGGGCGCGATGTCACGATCGGCATTCCCCGTGTGCTCGAGTTCTGGGACACCATGCCGTTCTGGTCGACGTTCTTCAGCACGCTCGGCTTTAAGGTGCGCGTCTCGGGACGCAGCACCAAGGCGATGTACGAGCGCGGTCTGGCGCACGTCACATCCGACACCGTGTGCTTCCCGGCCAAGCTCGTCCACGGGCACATCCGCAATCTCGTCGACGCCGGCGTCGACCGCATCTTCATGCCCATCATCACGACGGTGCCCACCGAAAACACCGCCTCTACCAGCGAGTGGATGTGCGCCGTCGTAAAGGGATACCCCTACGTGATGCGCAATTCCGATAACCCGGAGGAGCGTTTCGGCGTTCCGTTCGATACGCCGCTGTTCCACTGGTACGACGAGGGCGACCGAAACCGCCAGCTCAAGGCGTGGTGCAAGGAGACCTTCGATATCGATGCCGACCTGGTTGCCAAGGCGACCGAGCAGGCGGACCGCGCGCAGGAGACGTTTGAGAACCAGCTGCAGCTGCGCGGCAGGCAGGTGCTCGAGAACGTGCGCGAGGACGGCGGCTACGCGGTGGTGATCGCTTCGCGCCCGTACCACAACGACCCGCTGGTCAACCACGGGCTGCCCAAGCTCTTCTCTGAGCGCGGCATCCCCGTGCTGACGCCCGATGCGGTGCCGGGGGTCTGCAACGTCGATCTTTCCAACAGCCGCATCGACATCGTGAACAACTACCATGCGCGCATGCTGTCGTGCGCGGTCATCGTCGCATCGACGCCCGAGCTCGAGCTCGTGCAGATGGGCAGCTTCGGCTGCGGCCACGATGCGTATCTCACCGACGAGATCGCGCGCATGATGGGCGAGATGGGCTCCAAGGTTCCGATGATGATCAAGCTCGATGAGAGCGACGTCGCCGGTCCCATGGGCATTCGCGTGCGTTCGTTTATCGAGTCGGTCAACCGTCGTCGCGCGGAGGAGCGTGCCGAGGGCGCCCGGGTGCACGCGGTCCATCCGCTCGACGACCCGTATAAGGTCAAGTACACCAAGCGCGACCGGCACGACAAGATCGCGCTGGTCCCCAACACCTCCCATGCGTTCTGCAGGCTCATGACCGCGGCGATGCGCAATCAGGGCGTGCGCGCCGAGGCCCTTGATATCGGGCGCGAGGATGCCATCCGCCTGGGCAAACGCTATGTGCACAACGACATCTGCTTCCCCGCGCAAATCGTGATCGGCGAGGCGCTCGCGGCACTCAAGAGCGGTAAGTACGACCCGCACGACGTCGCCGTGGTGACTGGCAAGTATATCGGCGACTGCCGCCTGACGCACTACATGCCCCTGCTGCGCCGCGCGCTCGACGACGCGGGATACGACTATGTCCCGGTGCTCACCAACGACGACGTCGATGCCCACAATGCGCATCCGGGCTTCAAGCTCGGCCTTGGCCCGAGCATCCAGATCGCCTACGGTCTTCCCATGATCGATGCCCTCGAGGCCATGCTTAGGCGCATCCGTCCCTATGAGCTCGAGAAGGGCGCGGCGGACGCTGCGTTCGACCGCGCGCTCGATGAGGTTATCGAGGGCATGGAGCGCTCGGGGCTGAGAGGCCAGGCGACGGGCTTCAAACGCGCGCTTGCGATCATGGACGCCGTTCCGTACGACCGCTCGAACCCGCATCCGACCGTTCTCATCGTGGGCGAGTACCTGCTCAATTTCCATCTCGGCGCCAACCACGAGATCGAGCGCTACCTCGAGGACAACGGGCTCGAGGTCATCGAGGCGCGCATGACCGACGTGATCCGCAAGACCTATTTCTACAAGCATGCGCAGTCGCGCGAGTTCCACGTCGACCTGTCGCTGCCCGAAAAGGCCTGGTACGCCACGGCGGACAACCTGTTCGAGCTCGCGCACGACCGTTGCGACCGCCTGGGCGCGGCGAGCCCGCTCTACGAGCCGCCGACGCGCATGCCCGAGCTCGTGCGCGCGAGCGATAAGATCCTGCACCATACGTTCGATGCGGGCGAGGGCGTGCTGATTCCGGCGGAGATCCTCGAGCACGCCAAGCGCGGCTGCCGCAACTTCGTGATCCTGCAGCCGTTCGGGTGTCTGCCCAACCATGTCGTGGGGCGCGGGCTCATCCATGCGCTCAAGGAGCAGTATCCCACGGCGCAGTTCCTGCCGCTCGACTACGATCCCGACGTGAGCTTCGCCAACGTGGAGAACCGTCTTCAGATGCTCATCATGAACGCCAAGGCGCAGGGGTGCGGTGAGGCGCATGGCGAGACCGCGTAAGGACGCCGATGCGCCCGATGCACGCACCCGTATCATCGAGGCGTTTTGGGAGCTCATCGAGAACAACAGCATCTTCGAGCTGTCGGTTGGCGAGGTGACCCGCGCCGCCCAGTGCAATCGCGGAACGTTTTACTACTATTTTCACGATTTCGATGAACTCGTCGCCATCGCCATAGCCCAGCTGCTGCAGGATAACGAGCTCATCACCGATGCCCTCTGGCATTTTTCGAGCGAGGGCGACCTTTCGGCGTTCGACCGGCGCGACGTCCGCTGCCTGCTGCGGCGCATCGTCATCACCATGAGGGCGGGTGCCGCCGAGCAGGTCGAGCAGGGCATCCATACGATCATCATCGACCGCGTAAGAGAGATCGTCCACCCCGACGGAGAAGAGCTCAAGGCAGATTCGAGCTTTGCGGTGGGCTTTCTGGTCTCGGGCATCATGGGCTTTGTGATGGCGGTCGGCTTTGCCCGGGAGGGCGGCGAGGAGATAGACCTCGAGCAGCTGGGGGACAGCGCGTGCGCGTACCTGAGGGCGGTCGCCATGCAGACGGTTGAAACGGTCGCGCAAGTCGAGGGCGTCGATACATCCGAGCTGCTCGAACGCGTCTCCAAGGAGGCCGATGCCTATCGCGCATCGCGTGCGACGAGTCCCGACGTGGTGAAAGACGTCTAGGGTTTCTCTTGCGGGGCGCCCGTCGCGCATCGCGCGGTGAGTCCCGCGATGCGGTCATAACCTGCATTCATGTGAGCCGGGTTTATAGATATTCCTCCAGCTGTTAACATATACTCCATATGGGTAAAGAGACCAAAGCGCTGCCGCGGGGCGGCGCTTTGCGTTTGAAAAACTAGCTCGTCTAAGAGGAACTAGCATGTTAGACCGTTTTACCGATCGCGCGCGCAAGGTCATGTCCATGGCCAAGCAAGAGGCGCTCGATCTGCACTCAAATAAGGTGGGCACCGAGCACCTGCTGCTTGCGCTCGCTAAGGAGGACGAGGGTATTGCCGCCGAGGCACTGCGCTCGCTCGATATCTCCTACGATGACATCATGGATACCCTCAAAGAGGTCCAGACTACGGTTCCCGAGCCCAGCGAGGAGACCGAGGCTGCCAAGCTCGCCTTTACGCCGCTCGTCATCAGCGTGATGGAGCGCTCCTTCCGCGTGGCACGCGAGAACAACCAGACCTACGTTTCGACCGAGCACTTGCTGATCGGCATCGTCGAAGAGGGCAACGGCATGGCCATGGACATCCTCATGCGCCTGGGCGTGTCGTCTGCTTCCATTAAAAAGGCCATCGAAAAGCTCACTGCCAAGGATCAGGACAAGAAGCGTCCGCTCGCTGGCGCTGGCGCTGGTCGTCCCGGTGCGGGCCTGCCGTTCTTTAGCGGCTCGGATGCCTCTCAGCAAAAGGGGAGCGGCACCGACACACTCAAGCAGTTCGCCACCAACCTCACGCAGAAGGCGCGCGACGGCGAGCTCGATCCCGTGATTGGCCGCGAAAAGGAAGTCCAGCGCATGATGGAGATCCTTTCGCGCCGCACCAAGAACAATCCGCTTATCCTGGGCGATCCCGGCGTGGGCAAGACGGCTATCGTCGAGGGCCTGGCGCAGCAGATTGCTGCTGGCAATGTGCCCGAGAATCTTATGAACCAGAATATCTGGACGCTCGATCTGCCGGGTCTTGTCGCGGGTGCCAAGTATCGCGGTGAGTTTGAGGAGCGCCTCAAGAACGTGATCCAGGAGGCGACCGAAGCCGACGACGTCATCTTGTTTATCGACGAGATGCACACCATCATCGGTGCCGGTTCTGCCGAGGGTTCTATCGATGCGAGCTCTATGCTCAAGCCCGTGCTCGCGCGCGGTGCTTTCCAGATCATCGGTGCCACCACGGCCGAGGAGTTCCGCAAGTACCTCACCAAGGACCCGGCCTTCGAGCGTCGCTTCCAGACCATTGATGTCGAGGAGCCGAGCGTCGAGGACACGGTCAAGATCCTGACCGCGCTCAAGCCGCGCTACGAGGAGCACCACCATGTGCGCTATACGCAGGGTGCTATCGAGGCCGCCGCGAACCTTTCCAACCGCTACATCCAGGATCGCTTCCTGCCCGATAAGGCCATCGACCTCATCGACGAGGCCGGTGCCCGCGCTCGCATCGCCGCGAATCGCGCGCCCGAGCCGGTGCGCGAGGCCGAGCATCGTATAGAGGAGCTCAAGGCCGCCGCGCAGGAGGCCACCGAGAGCGATGACATGAACAAGGCCGCCGAGATCACCGAGCAGCAGAAGGCCGCTGAGATTGAACTCGCCGAAGCCAAGGCCGCCTGGACCGCCGAGCTCGACGCCAGCCCGCTCACCATCGACGTGAGTCAGATTGCCGACATCGTGTCCGTGACCTCTGGCGTGCCGGTTTCCTCGCTCACCGAGAGCGAGAGTCGTCGCCTGCTGCAGACCGAAAGCGTGCTCAAGACCCGCATTATCGGCCAGGACGAGGCCGTCGAGGCCGTCGCCAAGGCCGTGCGCCGCAGCCGCTCGCCGCTCAAGGACCCGCGTCGTCCCGGCGGCAGCTTTATCTTCCTGGGTCCCACCGGCACGGGCAAGACCGAGCTCGCCAAGACGCTCGCCGAGTATCTCTTTGGTAGCAAGGATGCGCTCATCAGCTTCGACATGTCCGAGTTCGGTAGCGAGTTCGAGGTCTCCAAGCTTATCGGTAGCCCTCCGGGTTACGTGGGTCACGACGAGGGCGGTCAGCTCACCAAGGCCGTTCGTCGTCACCCGTACTCGGTCGTGCTGTTCGACGAGATCGAGAAGGCGCACCCCGACATCTTCAACATTTTGTTGCAGGTGCTGGAGGAGGGCCGCCTGACTGATAGCCAGGGCAAGACGGTCGACTTCCGCAACACCGTGATCATCATGACGTCTAACGTGGGCGCCCGCGAGATCGCGCAGGATGCGAGCGTGGGCTTTGGCACCACCGGTGAGCAGGGTCTCACGTCGAGCGAGATCAAGGGTCGTGCGATGGGCGAGCTCAAGCGCCTGTTCCGCCCCGAGCTGCTCAACCGTATCGACGATATTGTGGTGTTCCAGAAGCTCTCGGGCGAGAACCTGACTAAGATTGCGCACCTGCTGGTGGACGATCTGCGCCAGCGCCTGATCGCAAACGGCATGAACATCAAGCTTACCGATGCGGCCTACGACAAGATTGTGGCGGAGGGTACCGACCTCACCAACGGCGCGCGTCCTCTGCGTCGTGCCATCCAAAAGCTCATCGAGGATCCGCTGTCCGAGGAGCTGCTGGCCGGCGAGTGGGGCGAGGGCGATACCGTCCTGTGCGACGTAGCCGATGGCAAGTTTGTCTTTGGCCACGGCACGGGCGAGATCCCGGCACCGCGCCCGGCGGGCACGCTCGGTGGCGATACCGCCCCGGCGGCACCGCACACCGGAAACGCCGCGCCTGTGAGCAGTGGCGTGAGCTCGGGCCCCGGCGGCATGATGCAAGCCGGTTCCGGCGCGCTGTAGGGCGTGGCGACAATTTGATACGCGCAATCGAGGCGCTCCGGAAAGGGCGCCTCGATTTGTAGAGCTGCGGTAGCTGCGACCGTTACGCTATACGGTCCACCGTTAGCCGATGATGCGAGGGCGCTCGGCGTTTTCGACTGGTTTATGCACGCAAAGTCTGGGAATATACAAGTCGCATGTCTTACTGTCTAACCAGTTGCGCCAAGGAGGCACCATGGACTACAAGATTACCGGCTACGAGCCCGCCCAGCTGTTCCATTTCTTTGAGGAGGTCAGCGCGATCCCCCGTGGGTCTGGCAACGAGAAGGGCATCAGCGATTTCCTGGTTGCGTTTGCCAAGGAGCGCGGTCTCGATGTGTATCAGGACGAGGTCTACAACGTCATCATTCGCAAGCCCGCATCTGCCGGCGCCGAGAATGCCCCGACCGTCATGCTGCAGGGCCACATCGATATGGTGTGCGACAAGTTGGGCTCCGTTGAGCACGACTTTACGACCGACGGTATCGACTTGGTCGTCAAGGACGGCGTCCTCACCGCTAACGGCACCACTCTGGGCGCCGACAACGGTATCGCCGTCGCTCTGATGCTCACTGTTCTCGATGACGATTCGATCGTTCACCCTGCCCTCGAGTGCGTATTCACCACCGACGAGGAGACTGGCCTGGTCGGCGCCGAGACGCTCGACAAGTCCCAGATTAGCGCCCGCACCATGATTAACCTTGACTCCGAGGAAGAGGGCGTTGCCACCGTCAGCTGCGCCGGCGGCGTCGTCGTTACCTACACCTGCCCGATCGCGCGCGAGCACAAGACCGGCAGCACCCTTACACTCGACATCTCCGGCCTGCTGGGCGGTCACTCCGGCAGCGATATCCACCTGGAGCGCGGCAATGGCAACCTCATCATGGCCCGCATCATCGACCGCCTGATGGTCGCCGGCGAGCCCGCCATCGTTAGCTTTAACGGCGGCACCAAGGACAACGCCATCAACCGTGAGTGCAAGGCTGTTCTGGTCTACGCCGACCACGCTGCCGCCGAGGCCGCGGCCCAGATCGCAAAGGGCATCATCGCCGACGTCACTGCCGAGCTCGAGGTCTTCGACCCTGGCTTTACCTGCACCGTCGAGATTGCCGACGACGCCGAGGTCGAGGCCATGGACGAGAAGTCCGCGCTTGCCCTCATCCGCGCCCTGCGTCTTGCCCCTAACGGCGTGATTCGCCGCAACGTCGCCACCGATGGCTCCGTCGAGGTTTCCTCCAACATCGGTGTGGTTGCCACTTCTGACGACCAGGTCAAGATCATGCTGTCCCCGCGCTCCTCGATCACCTCGCTGCAGAACGAGTTCAAGGACCGCCTGCAGACGCTGGCCGATGTCCTGGGCTTCGACGCCAAGTTCGAGTTCGAGTATCCCGGCTGGAGCTATGCCGAGCATTCGCCGGTCCGCGACGTCTTCGTCGAGAGCTATCGCGAGCTCTTTGGCTCCGAGCTGCGCATCGAGTCCATTCACGCCGGCCTTGAGTGCGGCCTGTTTGCCGAGGCCCTGCACGGCCTGGACGCCATCGCCGTGGGCCCGACGCTCTCCGATGTCCACACCCCGGACGAGAGCATGGAGCTCGCTTCCGCCGAGCGCTTCTACGAGCTGCTCATCGACGTCCTCAAGCGCCTTGCCGCGTAAAGGTCGCCTTGGTTAAGCCGCTCTAAATCGGCTGGCTATGAAAACGGCCGCCTGGCGTAATGCCGGGCGGCCGTTATTCGTTACAGTGCGAGAATCCCCAGATGCTCAAGCAAGATCTTAAGCCCGATGAGGATGAGCACGACGCCGCCCACGATGGTGGCGGGTTTTTCGTAGCGCGCGCCAAAGGTGTGGCCGATCGCTACGCCGGCGACGGAGAAGATAAACGTTGTGACGCCGATAAGCGATACGGCAGGAACGATGTCGACCGAGAGCGCCGCAAATGAGATGCCCACGGCCAGGGCGTCGATTGAGGTGGCGATGGCGAGGATCAGGTACTCGCCCAGGTCAATCTTTTCGGCATCCTTGCCGTTGCCTTCATCCTCGTCTTCGGTAAAGGCCTCCCACAGCATTTTGCCGCCGATGAAGGCCAAAAGGATAAAGGCGATCCAATGGTCGATGGGTCCGATGATGCCCATGAATTGACTGCCGAGCGCCCATCCGATTACGGGCA
Source organism: uncultured Collinsella sp. (assembly GCA_900541665.1). Classification (GTDB taxonomy): domain Bacteria; phylum Actinomycetota; class Coriobacteriia; order Coriobacteriales; family Coriobacteriaceae; genus Collinsella. The sequence goes on along the minus strand of UQKV01000014.1, from coordinate 21,852 downwards.
TGCCGGCCTGAAAGCCGCCAAAGAACAGGCCGAGCACCACGGCGACTTTAAGGTTGATCCTCTTCATGCCAAGGCCCTTGCAGATGGAAACGGCAAAGGCGTCCATCGAAAGGCCAACGGCGAGCAACACGAGCTCTGCGAGTCCCATAGTCTGGCTCCCTCTCTGCGGGCGAACCCGATTACACGACTACTCCCTCATTTATATGAAACCCGATGCTACCACATGGGCGGTCAAAAGATCCCATCCCAAATGAGCCACCTAAGCTGTGTTCGCTCATTCTGTAAGCATCGGATTTTGCGGGCGTCACAGGGGCAAACCGTGAGAAACTTATTGACGTTTATGGAGCGTATACGATGGGAGCGATGCCTTGGATAAGAACGAGCTGCAAAAGCGTATGGAACAGGCCATTCGCCTGACGGCACCTGGCCAGCCGATCCGCACCGCCCTCGACATGATCATTGCCGGTCACCTGGGCGCCCTTATCTGCGTCGGCGACACCGAAAACGTGCTCGCCGCCGGTAACGACGGCTTCCCGCTCAACATTTCGTTTACCTCGAACCGCCTGTTCGAGCTTTCCAAGATGGACGGCGCCATCGTTATCGATGGCGACCTCACCCAGATCCTGCGCGCCAACTTCCATCTCAATCCCGATCCCTCGCTCGCCACAAGCGAGACGGGCATGCGTCACCGTACTGCCGCTCGCATGTCGGTGCTCACCGATGCCATCGTGATCTCGGTTTCGGCTCGTCGCGCCGTCGTCAACGTGTACGTTCACGGCAAGAGCTACGAGATCCAGCCCGTCACCACCATCATGAGCTCGGTCAACCAGCTCGTCGCCACGCTCCAGACTACCCGTCAGTCGCTCGACCGCTCCCTGCTGCGCCTGACGGCCCTCGAGCTCGACGACTACGTCACGCTCGCCGACATTACCGGTATTTTCTCGAGCTTCGAGATCATGCAGCAGGCAAAGACCGAGCTTAAGGATTGCATCGTCAAGCTGGGCAACCAGGGCAAGCTCGTGCAGATGCAGCTCGAGCAGCTCGCCGGCTCCAGCATGGATACCGAATACGACCTGATGATCCGCGACTACGCAAGCGATTCCTCTGAGGCCAACGCCGAGAAGATTCGCGCCGAGCTGAGCCGCATGACGCCTAAGGACCTGTCCGACCCGCAGCACGTGGCGGCAGTTCTGGGCTATGATGACCTGGACGAGGACTCCGTCATGACGCCGCTGGGCCTGCGCACGCTTTCTCGCGTGTCCGTCGTGCGCGACGGCGTGGCCGAGAAGATCGTCGACGAGTACGGCTCGCTGCAGGAGCTCATGGACGACATCAGCGAGGATCCGGAGCGCCTGGGCGACTTTGGCGTCAACAACCCTGCCATTCTTGCGGACTCCCTGTACCGCATGAAGGGTACCAAACAGGGGAACGCATAATGGCGCCCGTATGCGCCGTGGTCGTTGCCGGCGGCAGCGGCCAGCGCTTTGGAAATCCCGGCGGCAAGCAGCTCGTTAACGTGGCGGGCCGTCCGCTCATGAGCTGGTCCATCCGCGCGTTCGATCGTAGCGACAAGGTCGGCCACATTGTGGTGGTGTGTCCTGCCGAGCGCCGTGCCGAGATGCGCCGCCTGGCCATCGACCCGTTTGACTATGACACGCCCATCAGCTTTGCCGATGCCGGCGATACCCGCCAGGACTCCACCCGCGCCGGCGTGCACGCGGTGCCGGCGGGCTTTGAATACGTTGCCATTCACGATGGCGCTCGTCCGCTCATTACGACCGAGGCCATCGATCATGCGATCGACGTGCTTGTGGGCGACCGCTCGCTCGACGGTGTCGTGTGCGGCCAGCCCGCGATCGACACGCTCAAGATCGTCGATGGCGACAACATCGTCGAGACGCCGCCGCGTGAGCTCTACTGGGCAGCGCAGACGCCGCAGATCTTTAGCGTCGATGCTATGAAGTGCGCCCACGCTGCAGCCATTGCTGAGGGCTTTATCGGCACCGATGATTCGTCGCTGGTCGAGCGCATGGGTGGGCGCGTCCGCTGCGTCCAGAGCCCGCGCGACAACCTTAAGGTGACGGTGCCCGAGGACCTGCGTCCTGTAACCGCGATTCTGCTCGGTCGCATGGCCGAGGGAGAGGACCTTCCCCATGTTCAGTAACCTGCGCATTGGCCATGGCTACGACGTCCACCGTCTGGTGGAGGGGCGTCGATGTATCATCGGCGGTGTCGACATTCCCTACGAGCGCGGCCTGCTGGGCCACTCGGATGCCGATGTGCTCGCGCACGCCTTGGCCGACGCCATTCTGGGCGCCTGCCGCGGGGGAGACATCGGCAAGCTATTCCCCGACACCGATCCCGCCTATGAGGGCGCCGACTCGATGGTGCTGCTCGCTCGCGTGATGGACTATGCGCGCGAGCTGGGCTTCGAGTTTGTTGATGCCGATTGCACCATTGCCTGTCAGCAACCCAAGATCACCCCGCACCGCGATGCCATGCGCGCCAACCTTGCCCATGCCCTGGGTGTTGACGTCGAAAACGTGGGCGTCGCCGCCACTACGACCGAAAAGCTCGGTTGGGAAGGCCAGGGCGAGGGAATCGGCGCCTGGGCCGTCTGCCTGCTACAGAAAACCGTTAAGGAGTAACGAATGCGTATCTACAACAGCGCTACCCATAAAAAGGAAGAGTTCCAGCCCATCGAGTCCGGCAAGGTCCGCATGTACGTGTGCGGCCCCACGGTCTACGACAACATCCACATCGGCAATGCCCGCACGTTCATCAGCTTTGACGTGATTCGTCGCTGGCTCATCGCGAGCGGCTACGAGGTCACGTTCGCCCAGAACCTCACCGATGTCGATGACAAGATCATCAAGCGCGCCAACGAGCAGGGCCGCACGGCCGCCGAGGTCGCGACGGAGTTCTCCGACAAGTTCATTGGCGTCATGCGCGCTGCCAACGTGCTCGATCCCGATGTGCGTCCCCGCGCCACCAAGGAGATCGGCCCCATGATCGCCATGATCAAGACGCTTATCGAGCAGGGCCACGCTTACGCAGCCGATAACGGCGATGTGTACTTTGCCGTGCGCAGCGATCCCAACTATGGCCAGGTCTCGGGCCGCAACATCGACGACCTTATGGTTGGCGCGCGCATCGAGGAGAACGAGGACAAGAACGACCCGCTCGACTTTGCCCTGTGGAAGGCCGCCAAGCCCGGCGAGCCCAGCTGGCCGAGCCCCTGGGGCGAGGGCCGTCCCGGTTGGCACACCGAGTGCGCCGCTATGGTGCATCGCTACTTGGGCACTCCGATCGACATCCACGGCGGCGGCTCCGACCTTGCCTTCCCGCATCACGAGAACGAGTGCGCCCAGGCCACCTGCGCCTGGCACCAGGGTTTCTCCAACACCTGGATGCACACGGGCATGCTACTGGTTGACGGCGAGAAGATGTCCAAGTCGCTCGGCAACTTCTTTACGCTGGCCGAGGTCCTCGAGCAGCACTCCGCTGCCGCCCTGCGCCTGCTGATGCTGCAGACGAGCTATCGCTCGCCGCTCGACTTCTCCTGGGAGCGCCTGGAGGGTGCCGAGAATTCGCTCACGCGTATTGCCGGTACGGTCGAGAACCTGCGTTGGGCCGCGAACCATGCGACGGCCGACGCCGATGAGGCTGCCGCCGAGGCGTTTGCCGCCAAGGCCGCCGAGACCCGTGCCGCCTTTAAGGAGTGCATGGACGACGACTTTAACACCGCTGGTGCCATGGGTGCTGTCTTTGGCTTTGTGACCGAGTGCAACCAGTACCTGGAGCAGGCGGGCGACGCTGCCGACAAGGCCGCCGCGCTTGCCGCCGCCGACACGCTGGCCGAGCTGCTCGATACGTTTGGTGTTGAGCTTCCCGAGCCCAAGGTCGAGCTGCCGCTGGGTCTGCTAGGCGTTGCCGCCGGCCTGGTCGCCTACACGGGTGACGACGTGGACGAGGCCGCTGCCAAGATTCTCGAGGCCCGCGCCGAGGCCCGCGCCGCCAAGAACTGGGATCTGGCCGACGCCATCCGCGACCAGCTCAAGGATCTGGGCCTCACCATTGAGGATACCGCCGCCGGCACCCGTATCAAATCTCTCTAATCCCCGCGGGTTTCCCAAGCACCCGACCTTGCCGTTCAAACCGTCGCTCGCGTACTCAAGTACGCGTCGCTCCTCTTTCACGGTAATCTCGGGCACTTGGAAAACCCGTACCGACCGCCCGAGCCACGGCACCTTGCCTTTCAATCGTCGGGCATGACCTCAAGGTCTATGCCCTCCTCTTTCAAGGCAATCTGCCGCACCTCGGGCGGTCGGTCTATTTGTTTCGTTTGATAGTTGTATTTAGGAGGTCGCTTTATGGCCGACAATCGCAAGCGTGCATCGCGTGGAGGCAAGCAGGCTGCTTCTGGCTCGCGTCCGATTCGCCGCAACGACCGCGCTGCCGCTCCCAAGGGCCAGCGCGAGCGCTCACAGGCTGCTCGCCCGCAGCGCGAGCGTAGCCGCGATAACGTCCAGGTTCCCAAGGGCGAGTTTATCGAAGGTCGCCGTGCTGCTGCCGAGGCGCTGCGCACCGGTTTTCCAGTCAAGTGTGCGCTCATCGCCGAGGGCGGGGAGCGCGATGCCGCCCTGTCGCGTCTAGTCGATGACCTCAACGCCGCGGGCGTCCGCATTAAGTATGTGCCGCGCGCGCAGCTCGACGCACTGTCGAGCCATGGCGCTCATCAAGGCATCGCACTCGAGGTTGGCAACTTCCCCTATGCTGATGTCGCCGATATTCTCGACCGCGCAGGCGACGGTCCGGCGCTTGTCGTCGTGCTCGACCATGTGACCGACGACGGCAACTTTGGCGCCATTGTGCGCTCCGCCGAGGTCGTGGGCGCGGCCGGCGTCGTCATCGCCAACAAGCGTGCCGCCGGCGTGACCGTGGGCAGCTACAAGACCTCGGCCGGTGCTGTCATGCATCTGCCTATCGCGCAGGTTCCCAATATTGCCCGTGCACTCGATGACCTCAAGGCCGCTGGTTTTTGGGTGGGCGGTGCTTCCGAGCACGCCGAGGGCAGTTGCTGGGATGCTCCCTTCGAAGGTCGCGTGGCGCTCGTCATGGGCTCCGAGGGCGACGGCATCTCGCGCCTGGTACTCGAGAAATGCGACTTTTTGACCAAGCTTCCCCAACGCGGCATGACCGAGAGCCTCAATGTTGCCCAGGCGACCACGGCGTTGTGCTTTGAGTGGCTGCGCCGCAACGCCGGCGAGCTCATGGGGGAGGAGTAGAGCATGTCCAAAAAGAACCGTGCCAAGTCCAAGGCCAAGCGCTTTGGCGAGGGCTCGGCCAAGCCGATTGTTTCGGCCGCGACCTACGGCGTGGGCGGCAATGCGTTTGCGCAGGCTATCGCCGACCCAGTCTCGACGGTGCACTCCAACAAGCCCGAGCTGCTGGTGGTCGACGGTTACAACGTGATCCACTGCACGCCGCGCTACGAAAAGCTCGTGTATGACCATTCCGACGATCCGTATTCCAGCGACGTTCACGATATGGCCCGAACTGCGCTCATTAATGACGTAGCGGCGTTTGCCCAGGGCCGTTACGAAGCCGTGATCGTGTTCGACGGCGCGGGCAATATCTCCAACGAGCGCCCCAACCTGCCGGCCCGCGGTGTGCGCATCGAGTTTTCGCCGACGGGCGTCTCTGCCGATACCGTGGTGCAGAAGCTCTGCATCGAGGCGCGCGAGGAAGGCCGCGCGTGCTCCGTGGTATCGAGTGACGGCACAATACAGGCCGTCGTCATGGGCAAGGGCGTCACGCGCATCTCGAGCCGTATGCTGGTGGACGAGATCAAACAGATCGATAACGACGTTCACGAGGCAGAGGAAGCTCCGCAGATCAAGATGACTCTGGGCAGCCGCCTGAGCCCCGATACCCTGGCCAAGCTCAAGGCGTTGCGCGGACGGTAGGGGAGTTGGCGGGGCAATGCTGCCTTGCTAACTCCATTCAGCGATGTCGATCATTCTTTCGAGGCGCCACGTTAGCGCCTCTTTTAGATAAGGTAGTCTCGCTGCTAGAGCATCGTTTTTAGACAGAATCTCGATTGCCTCGTCGACAAAGCCTTTGAGTTTGTCTCCATCGAACCAGCCCATGTCCTCGACGAGCAGCATTTGTTTGGCGGGGCTTGAATGAAACTGCGCGCTGGTAAAACTGTGCTCTCCCGCCCTAAGCTCCTCTAGTGATATGTTGCACCAGAGTGATGAGCCTGAATCGAAGATGGGGGCTGGTCTGCAGACTAGTGAGTTGACGTTTCGCACGAGGCCAAAGTTACGCCAATGACGATCGTAGTTGGCGATGATGTCGTCGCACACGATCATGCGGTCAAGGGCGTCTTTTATATCCGTCGCTCCAAGCTCCTCGCAGTTTGCTACATACCGTTCGTAATCGGTTAGTCGCTCGTCTGCATTTGCATGCTGGTTTACATAGAACGCAGGGACATACTCTTCTTCATCAGTTAAGAAGACATCGCATATGCTCAGGGCGGAAGTGCCCGTGCCCTCGAGCGAGTAAGGCACATAATCGCAGGCGTTTAGGATGCGACGGTGGAGCGCGGTCGCCACCAGCTCGTTATAAGGTTCCTGGTTCAGGTGCGCTCCTGCCTTATGCAGAATTCGACGTTCGCCCTCGCACGTCCAGTACTTTTGAAGATTGCCGTCCGAGGTGTTGTCGGGCTTTGCGGCAGCCGCTTTTCCCTCTGGGGCAAAGGGCGCAATAGACAGTGAGACGTCATCAAAGGCGTTATTGAAGAAGTTAATATCTTCCCACGCGAGACCGGAACCTTGGGGCCTAATCCAATACTGGTCGGATAGGGAGAGGCCAAGATTTCGCTGTACGAGTTCATCGGGAACATCGACTGCGGCTTCTGCAAGCAGGGAGGCTAACCCAATGCGTGCGAGCGGGATACCGCGGCCGCGCCACCAGATGCGGAAGGAGTCGAGCGATATGGGGCTATTAGGGCCAAATACTCCAATAGGGGCGTGGGCGTAATCGACGTCGGCGCCGATGTGGGTGAAGTCTTTTCGCGATGTGCTGTAGACCAGTTGGGCTACTTCGTGCGTGCGGTTCATGAGGGTAAATGCGACTTCGCTTTTCCCATGCCCACGACGAGGCCGTCCCCCTCTTTTGGTTGCGGAGCGGAGTCGCGCGTCTACGCTGTCTTTGTCGATGAGCCACACGCCAGAAGCCTTGCGGGCGGTCAGCGCGCCGTTCTTAATGAGCTCCTGTACCCTGCGCGGGCTGATGCCGAGCAGCTCGGCTGCTTCCTTGGTAGTCAACATCGCGAAACCCTTCGCCAGAACGAATAGTTTTATATAGCCAATTGTAATTAAAACTATTCGTTCTGGCGAATGGTTTTAAGATTGAGGGCGCACTGACAGAAATGAACGGGCCTGGTACGCGCTGTTGCTGGATTTTGCATATTTATATAACGCCGTGCGGCCTGTTGCGCCCCGTCCGCAATTCCATTATTCTTAACAGGCTTCGCGCGAAAGCGCCAAGTGTGCCAGTGTGGCGCAACGGTAGCGCAACTGATTTGTAATCAGTGGGTTGCAGGTTCGATTCCTGTCACTGGCTCCATGAGAGTTTTGGGCCCTGTTCCCTTGTGGGACAGGGCCCGTTTCTTTTTATGTCGATAAGCCAGCGGGTTTGGCGCCAACCAAGCTTCAGGTTTGTCTCGATCTGTAACACGGGTGGGCTGAAAACCCTCCTTATAGTTACAGATTGAGACAATGCCAAGGGTTGGCCGATAATATCTCGATCTGTAACACGAAGAGGCTGAAACCGTTCTTACTGTTACAGAATGAGACGTAAGCTGGTGTCTCTGCGTAATATCTCGATCTGTAACAGATGGGGGAGGAATAACCCTCTTACTGTTACAGATCGAGACAAAGGCCGGACCGGTCCCAGTCATCCTGGTCGAGTGAGGATTTCTGGACATACGAGGGTGGATAATCTCCCACTTTGGACTCGAAGCCACGCCAAAAGTGGGAGATTATCCACGCTCGATTCTGTCTGGGAAGCCCCGATCTCGACCTATATATAAGTGCAAATAAGCCGATATCGAAGTTCGATCCTGAAGGTGTACTCCACTACACCAAAGTGTTACCTTGGGAAACGTCACCTCTGTATCCAGAACCACCGTCCTTCACATCCAAACTCAACAAAACCGCAGGTCAAAGGTATATAGATACGCCCGGTACCGTGTATCTAGAGGTTTTCGTTGACAGCCCCCAAGGTTGCATCGTATTATCTTTTTCGTTCGCGGGGGCGGCGGTCCAAAAGATTAAAGAACCTGCGGATACTTGAACGATTGGGAGTTTGCCCGAGTGGTTAATGGGGACGGGCTGTAAACCCGTTGGCTCTGCCTACATAGGTTCGAATCCTATAGCTCCCACCCGTCAAGTGCCTGTATAGCTCAGTCGGTAGAGCACTTCGTTGGTAACGAAGAGGTCACCAGTTCAAGTCTGGTTGCAGGCTCCATCCGGCGGTGTAGCTCAGTTGGTTAGAGCACACGGTTCATACCCGTGGCGTCACTGGTTCGAATCCAGTCACCGCTACCATAGGTAACACGGTGGCTTCTCAATAGTATGTTGAGAAGCCACTATGGTATAAAGGCAAAGTCCCGTCCGGGGACGACCTGTTTAGAGGAGGGCTTTATGGCCAAAGAGAAGTTTGAGCGCACTAAGCCGCATGTTAACATCGGCACCATTGGTCACGTCGACCACGGCAAGACCACGCTGACCGCTGCCATCACCAAGGTTCTCTCCGAGACCGAGGGCTGCAAGGCTGACTTCACTGCGTTCGAGAACATCGACAAGGCTCCCGAGGAGCGCGAGCGCGGCATTACGATCTCCGTCTCCCACGTCGAGTACGAGACTGCTGCCCGTCACTACGCTCACGTTGACTGCCCGGGCCACGCTGACTACGTCAAGAACATGATCTCCGGCGCTGCTCAGATGGACGGCGCTATCCTGGTCATCGCTGCTACCGACGGCCCCATGGCTCAGACCCGCGAGCACATCCTGCTCGCCCGTCAGGTCGGCGTTCCCTACATCGTCGTCTTCCTGAACAAGTGCGACATGGTCGACGATGACGAGCTCATCGACCTCGTCGAGATGGAGACCCGTGAGCTCCTCTCCGAGTACGATTTCCCCGGCGACGACATCCCCGTCATCCGTGGCTCCGCTCTGGGCGCTCTCGAGGGCGACGCCAAGTGGATGGACGCCATTCGCGAGCTCATGAAGGCCGTCGACGAGTACATCCCGACGCCTGCTCGTAACAACGACCTCCCGTTCCTGATGGCCGTTGAGGACGTTATGACCATCTCCGGTCGTGGTACCGTTGCTACTGGCCGTGTCGAGCGCGGTGAGCTCAAGCTCAACGAGCCCGTCGAGATCGTCGGCATCAAGGATACCCAGAACACCGTCGTTACCGGTATCGAGATGTTCCGTAAGTCCATGGACTTCTGCGAGGCTGGCGACAACGTCGGTCTGCTGCTCCGCGGCATCAAGCGTGAGGACATCGAGCGCGGCCAGGTTCTCTGCAAGCCCGGTTCGGTTACCCCGCACACCAAGTTCACCGGCGAGATCTACGTTCTGACCAAGGAGGAGGGCGGCCGTCACACCCCGTTCTTCGATGGTTATCGTCCTCAGTTCTACTTCCGTACCACCGACGTTACCGGTACGGTCAAGCTCCCCGAGGGCACCGAGATGGCTATGCCTGGTGACCACATCACCATCGAGGGCGACCTCATCCACCCGATCGCCATGGAGGAGGGCCTGCGCTTCGCTATCCGCGAGGGTGGCCACACCGTCGGTTCGGGCATCGTCTCCACGATCATTGAGTAAATTAGCTCTTTGATATAGCTGACTTAGAGAACCCGGCACTTATATGGGTGCCGGGTTCTTTTCTGCAATGGATATTGAGCCGTTGCTGGTGTCGAGAGGATCGATAATGGTCCTGGATGCACCGTCGATTAGCTCTCGATGGCTTCATTGATGTGTTCCAAATATGAATGGATCCACCGAGAACCAATTGACTCGAGGTTTTCATTGACAGCACTTACGTGGAGCTGATAAAGTAACAACTCGTGCCCGTACGGGGCGGAAATGAAAGGTTCAGGATACATGCGTACTCTAGTTACTCTTGCGTGCACTGAGTGCAAGCGCCGCAACTATACGACCACCAAGAACAAGTCGACCATGCCTGATCGTATGGAGATCAAGAAGTATTGCCCCTGGTGCCGTCACCACACGCTGCACAAAGAGGCTCGCTAGTCTCTAGTCACATACGCCAGTAGTTCAATTGGTAGAGCATCGGTCTCCAAAACCGAGTGTTGAGGGTTCGAGTCCTTCCTGGCGTGCCAGTCATTATTCCGTAAGCTCCCACTTGGGGGCTTACGGTTTACTCATGTATAAGCGCATTGCGCGGAGGTAACCCAAATGGCCAACAAGAAGAACAAGAAGAAGGCTCAGCAGCCGGCACCTGCCAACAAAGCTGCCGCCAACTCCAAGGTTGAGGCCAAGAAGGCCGTTGCCAAGAAGAACGAGAAGGCTGCGAAGTCCAAGAAGAACGAGAAGCCTGGTTTCTTCGCCCGCACCAAGAAGTATTTCGCTTCGGTCAAGTCCGAGATGAAGCGTGTCACGTGGCCCGATAAGAAGGAGCTCGTGAACTACTCGGTTGTCGTTTGCGCTTCTCTGATCGTCGTCGGCGTCGTCATCGCTCTGCTCGATGCTGGCTTTGGCGAGGCTCTTGCTCTGTTCTCTGGATTGAGGGGCTAAACCATGTCTAAGCGTTGGTACGTCGTTCACACTTACTCTGGATACGAGAACCGCGTTAAGTCCGATCTCGAGCATCGCATCGAGACTATGGGCATGCAGGACCGTATCTTTGATATCGAGATTCCTATGGAGCGCGTCACCGAGATTAAAGAGGGTGGCAAGCGTGAGACCAAGGATTCCAAGATTTTCCCGGGTTATGTCCTGGTCCGCATGGAGATGGATGACGATGCTTGGACGTGTGTTCGTAACACGCCTGGCGTCACCGGTTTCCTAGGCGGCAACGGCAAGCCCGCTCCGCTTTCCCGCGACGAGTACAACAAGATGACTCGTCGTCCCGGTAAGGGCGATTCGCCCAAGCGCACCTCGGTTGATATTGAGGTCGGTACGTCCGTCCGCGTCACCGATGGCCCGCTTACCGACTTTGATGGCAAGGTCTCCGAGGTTAACACCGAGGCTGGCAAGCTCAAGGTCACGCTGATGATCTTTGGCCGCGAGACGCCGGTCGAGCTCGACTTTAACCAGGTCGCTGTCATCGCTTAAGTTTTCGTCCGTTCGCGCGAGCGTGCTTCTTCTGTGACTGCTCATCTCAGGAGTGCTTCTAACACGTGCGTGCTTACGATATAGCAAGTACTTCACACTCGTGATTCGAAAGGAATGACCATGGCTGAGAAGAAGGTTGCCAACGTCATTAAGCTCCAGATTCCTGCTGGTGCAGCTAACCCCGCTCCTCCCGTCGGCCCCGCCCTGGGCGCTGCTGGCGTGAACATCATGCAGTTCTGCCAGGCCTTTAACGCTGAGACGCAGGACAAGAAGGGCGACATCATCCCCGTTGAGATCTCTGTCTACGAGGATAAGTCCTTCTCCTTCATCACCAAGACCCCGCCGGCGGCTCACCTTATCAAGAAGGAGCTGAACCTCAAGTCTGGTTCCGCTAAGCCCCAGGCTGACAAGGTTGGTCAGCTCTCCCAGGAGCAGCTCACCAAGATCGCCGAGATCAAGATGCCGGACCTCAATGCCAACGACATTGACGCCGCTAAGAAGATCATCGCCGGTACCGCCCGTTCCATGGGCGTCACCATCGCTGAGTAGCGGTTTCTTATGGTAACGACGGGTGCTCCGACCGGGGCGCCCGTTAAATGTGTGCAATAGGGCACACGATACGATGTGGGAGGGCTTACGCCCGTTTAACCACAGGAGGTAATGCACATGGCTAAGCATGGTAAGAGCTATAACGCTGCTGCCGAGAAGATCGACCGCGCCACGCTCTACACCCCACTTCAGGCTGCCAAGCTCATCAAGGAGCTCGACACCGCCAAGTTCGACGAGACCGTCGAGGCCCACTTCCGTCTGGGCATCGATACTCGTAAGGCTGACCAGAACATCCGTGGTTCCATCTCCCTGCCCCACGGCACCGGCAAGACCGTTCGTGTTGCTGTCTTCGCCGAGGGCGAGAAGGCCCGCGAGGCCGAGGCTGCCGGCGCCGACATCATCGGTTCCGACGAGCTCGTCGCCCAGATTCAGAAGGGCGAGATCAACTTCGACGCCGCTATCGCTACGCCGAACATGATGGCCAAGGTTGGCCGCATCGGTAAGATCCTTGGTCCCCGTGGCCTTATGCCGAACCCTAAGCTCGGTACCGTGACCATGGACGTCGCCAAGATGGTCTCCGAGCTCAAGGCCGGCCGCGTTGAGTATCGTGCCGACCGCTACGGCATCTGCCACGTGCCCCTGGGCAAGAAGTCCTTCTCTGAGCAGCAGCTCGTCGAGAACTACGCTGCCCTGTACACCGAGATCCTGCGCGTCAAGCCCTCTTCTGCTAAGGGCAAGTACGTCAAGTCCATCTCCGTGTCTTCCACCATGGGCCCTGGCGTCAAGGTCGATCCCGCTGTCCAGCGTGACTTCCTGGCTGAGTAACTGCTAGTTACTGCCTGAGCAAAGCAAGCATTGCTAAAGAAACCCGGTTCCGCCTCGTGTGGGACCGGGTTTCTTGCTATCGCGTGCCAAAACCACCTCAAAGGGGACAGCGTCCCCTTTGAGGTGGTTACCAGGGTGTTCTGGCGGTAGAGGACTCAATGGCCTCGTGGCGCTTGAGCTCGCGGCGCATGGTTTGCGAATTGAGCCAGGCTGCCTGCCAGCCACGGATGGGGTAGCGCGTCTGGTCGAGCTCAAACTGCGTATAGCCGCAGGCGTTGATGATCGTCGTTCCACACACATGCTGCCGCTCGCGCTGAAAATCGTAACCGTAGCTTTGGTGTACATGCCCATGCACCATGTAGTCGGCTCCCCAGGACTCAAGCGCCGTGTTAAAGCACTCAAACCCTCGATGCGGTAGATCGTCCAGATCACCCATACCGGCGGCGGGCGCATGGGTAAGCAGAATGTCGCACCCGCCGACCATCCTAACCTTACGCGACAGCTTACGCATACGCTTGGACATCTCGCGTTCGGTGTACATGTTGGCGCCGTCGCGATAACGCATGGACCCGCCAAGGCCCGCAATGCGAATCCCTCGGTACGTGTACACGCTGTCTTCTACGCAGATACATCCGCCCGGTGCATGACGTGCGTAGCGGTCATCGTGATTGCCACGCACGTAGATGAGCGGTTTGTTGATGACCGTAACCAAAAACTCAAGATAGTCCGGGTCCAGATCGCCGGCGGACAAAATCAGGTCGACGCCCTCAAAGCGTTCCTTGCGAAAGCACTCCCAAAGGCATCGTTCTTCGGTATCGGCTATGGCAAGGATTTTCATAGGGCAGGGACTTTCGGCTCATCGTCGAGCTGCGGAATGGTGCCTACCACGTTATCCGCCAGCCAATTCATCTCGACAATCTGCGTGCTCGGCAGCGGAGGGAAGCCTTCGATCTGTACCACGCCGTTCTGACTGTGGAGCTCGCCGCCAAAGGGGTTGATGGATCCCTCGACAATGCCGTTGCGGAGCAACTGCACGAGTTTGCGCGTCTGGTAGGGTAGGCCCGGAGCGTAACGGATGTCGATAACGCCGGAGCTCATGCCGTACCAGTAGTTGACGGCGCGCACTTGGTTGTCATCGCTGGTCTCGTCCCACGTGCCGTGAAGAAGGCTGCGAACGATGAGCTCGTAGTAACGGCCCCAGTTCCATACCGGCATGGCGATGCCGGTGACTTTGCCGTCGACCAGGCGGTGGAGTCCGTAGGCCGTAGGGTCTTCGAGCGACTTTGACATGTCAGCGCCGGTCATGACGCTCACGCCTTCGCGGCACATGGCTTCGGCAAGACCGCCGGCGGGCACATCGCCCCAGGTGAGGATGACCTGCGCGCGGGGGTCGAGCAGCGAGGCGCCGATGGCAAAGGCATTGATCTCGCTGAGCGCGCCGGATGCGAAGACCGACGCGTGGTAGCCGATGCGATGGTTGTCCGCCATGCTGGCCGCAAGGGCGCCCAGGAGGAACTTGGCCTCGTACATCTTGCCAAAGTACGAACGGACGCTTTGGTGGGGAAGGCCGATAGAGCAGTTGAGGAACCGAACCTGGGGATACTCAACGGCAGCTCTGAGCGTGTATTCCATTAGGCGGTGCGAGGTCGAGAAGATGACGTTTGCCCCATGTTTGACAGCCGTTTCCACGGCGGCGTAGAACACGTCCGGATCGTGACAGTCCTCGAACGCCTCGGTGCGCACGATACCGCCAAAGTGCTCATCGAGATACTGACGCCCTTGGTCGTGCAGACTGTCCCAGCTCGACGCCGCACAGGGGAACTCATGGATAAAGGCGATACGCAGGGGGTTGGCCGCCGAATAGACAGTCTTGCCCATAAAGAAGTTGAGCACGCCAGAGGTGGACTTGGCGGGCGACTCCTCCTCATCGACGCTCGGCGCTTCGACAAGATCGACCTTGTCCTCGTCATTTTTGCCGGCAATGACCAGCTCGCGCCAAATCTTGCACAGGCGGTTTACGACGATATCCGTCGGCGTATCCAGCAGGCGGTCCTGGTTGTACACATTGAGGTAGACGAGCATGGCGTCGGCAGGCGTAATGTCCAGGTGGTCGCCGCCTGCGCGAAGGTAGGCGCGCTTAAAGAGCAGGAAGGTGTGGCGCAGGTAGTCGACCTTTTTCTGCGGCCATTTTTCGATAAGGTTCTGACCGAGCATCTTGGCGAGCGTTTCGTAGCTTCCCTCACGCGAGAACTCGATCTCGTATAGGGGGCAGACGCGCCAAAACGCGCAGAATTCACCGTACAGGCGGCTTTCGACGGAATCCCATGTGCCGGGGTAGAGACGGGTAACCCTGGCCGAAACCGTTGGAGCGTCCAGGAATTTGAGGACACTGACGCGTTTGTTGCCTTCCTGGACATAGAACCGATGCATGAACTCGGTGACGATGATGGGGTCGCGATAGCCCTCGGTTACCTGGATATCGTAGAGGTTGGACCACTTGCGGGCGAACTCGGTGTTAAACGGCAGCAGGGGCATAAAGTTGCATGAAAAGGCGGACTGACGGCCTTTGGTGACCGTGCCGACGACCATTTCGAGCGGAATATCCCGCAGGCCGACGCTCACTCGCTGACCTAAGGGGAGCTGAGCAACCAAGCTATCGAGGTCCGTAAGGTATGGATGCTCGCTTTGGCTGATGGCGCGACGGCGTCCCTGCTCGCCGCGCTTGCGTGCTTGACGATAGGCCTCTTCCATGGTGTCTACTCCCTTAGTCGTTTAAACAACGATATAAGCCATGGTACCACGAATGAAAACCACTACAAAGATGCCTGTCCCCTTTGCGGTGGTTTAGGCGATGATAGGGGCGATGGCGCGGATGCAGGCGTCGGCTGCCGTGAAAGTAGTGCTGTCGTCGCTGACGATAAAGATGATCTTTCCCTTGATGCCAAAGTCGCCGATTTCGCTAAAGAGCACGTAGGGCTCCTTGTCAAAGCCCGAGATGGGCGAGACGGCCGTTTTGGTTGCGCTCGTGAGCTCGTCTGCCAGCACGTCAAGGGAGGCCCACTTAGACGTGTCCTTTACGGCAACGGGCACGGCCACGCGCCCAAAGGGCATCAAATGCACGAGCGTGTTCTTGGAGATGTTGGAATTGGGCACAATGATGGTCTGTCCACAGGCATCCTCAATCGTTGTATGGCGCCAAGTGATGTCTTGGACCACGCCGGATACGCCGCCGACCTCGATATTGTCGCCGGGTTTGATGATGCCCATAAACGTCACCTGCATGCCGCCGATAAGGTTTGACAGCGTGTCCTGAAAGCCGAGCGAGATGGCGATGCCGCCGACGCCAAGAGCGGCGACGAGCGCGTTTGCGTTGATGCCAAAGCAGTTGTCGAGGATAAAGCTGCCGCCAATCATCCAGATGACGGCGCGCGCGATGTTGATGAAGATACTCGATGCCGGAAGCGGGTTATCGTCTCGGTTAAGCAGATGGTTCAGGGTCTTGGATACGACCTTGGCGGCGACGGCGGT
This sequence comes from uncultured Collinsella sp., assembly GCA_900541665.1. Taxonomy (GTDB): domain Bacteria; phylum Actinomycetota; class Coriobacteriia; order Coriobacteriales; family Coriobacteriaceae; genus Collinsella. The sequence goes on along the minus strand of UQKV01000014.1, from coordinate 5,572 downwards.
GCCTATCGCCAAGATGACGGCCCAGATGATGTTGTGGACCCACCGTTGCTCAAAGAAATGAAGAATCGGCTCAAACAATTCCATGTAGGGAAAACCTCCTAATGATCGTCCAACCATGATACCCACCAAGAAGCCCGTCCGATCACATCGGACGGGCCGATAACTTGAGATGGGGTGGCCGCGGTGGCGTAAGCTGGGGCGCCGGCGAGCACGCCGGCAAGGAGTGCGGCGGTCAAGGCGAGACGGGGAAGAGAGCTTCTCGTGGCAGTTTCCTTAGTCCTTAACCAGTAGTTCCTGCTGACGCTGGATTATCGACATAATATGCGAAAACCGCCGCAAGGGCGCCTGTCCCTTAGCGGCGGTTTTGACGTTTACGCAGATAAAACCTGCCAAAATAAACCTGTCCCTTTTTGGTAGGTTTAGCTTAGCAGCATGCGGTCGTTGGCGAGCTCGCCGCCCGAGACCTCCTCGAATTTCTGCAGCAGGTCGGCTACGGTGAGCGACTTCTTCTCATCGCCCGCCACGTCGTAGATCACGTGGCCTTCGTGCATCATGATCAGACGGTTGCCCAGACGGATGGCGTCGTTCATGTTGTGCGTGACCATGAGCGTGGTCAGGTGGTTCTCGTCGACGATCTCCTCGGTCAGGTTGAGCACCTTAGAGGCCGTCTTGGGGTCGAGGGCCGCGGTGTGCTCGTCGAGCAGAAGCAGGCGCGGCCTGGTGAGCGTGGCCATCAACAGGGTGAGTGCCTGGCGCTGTCCGCCCGAGAGCAGGCCGACCTTGGCGTTGAGACGCGTGTCCAGACCAAGGTCCAGGCGCTTGAGCAGCTCAACGTACTCATCTTTCTCGGCCTTGGTGACGCCCCACGAAAGGCCGCGACGCTGGCCGCGACGCTTGGCGAGGGCCAGGTTCTCGGCAATCTGCATGTCGGCTGCGGTGCCGCGCATGGGGTCCTGGAACACGCGGCCCAGGTACTTGGCACGCTGCGACTCGCTCAGACGCGAGATATCGTTGCCGTCGAGCTCGATAACGCCCGAATCGAGCGGATATACGCCGGCGATCATGTTGAGCAGCGTGGACTTGCCGGCGCCGTTGCCGCCAATCACGGTTACAAAGTCGCCGTCATTCAGGGTGAGGTCGACGCCGGTGAGCGCGCGCTTCTCGGTGACGGTGCCCTTGTTAAAGGTCTTTTTGACGTGCGAGAGCTTAAGCATCTGCCTCATCCCCCTTCGTGTAGGAGCTGCGGAGCTTATAGCGCTCCCAAACCACGGGCACGCACAGGGCCACGGCGACGATCACGGCGGAGAGCAGTTTCATGTCGTTGGCGTCCATGCCCATTTGCAGCACGATGGCGCGGATAAGGAAGTAGACCACGGAGCCAAAGACGGCGGAGGCAAGACGGACGCTAAACTGCGTGAGGCCGCCGGGCAGCAGACGGCCGAGCACCTCACCGATAACAATGGCGGCAAGACCGATAACGATGGCACCGGTGCCCATACCAATGTCGGCATACTTCTGGCTCTGGCAGATGAGCGCGCCCGAAAGGCCGATGAGGGCGTTGGAGAGCACGAGGGCGATCATCTTGGTGGAGTTGGTGTTGACGCCCAGAGCGCGGATCATGTACTCGTTATTGCCGGTGGCGCGCAGCGCCGAGCCGATCTCGGTGCCAAAGAACCAATACAGGATGGCAACGATAGCCACGGCGAGCAGGATGCCCAAGATGATGGCAACGGTGGACTGCGGCAGACCGGTCATATTGCTGACGGCCGAGAACACGGTGCCTTTGGCAAGAATGGGCGTATTGGACTTGCCCATGATGCGCAGGTTGATGGACCACAGGCTGATCTGGGTGAGGATTCCGGCGAGGATCGCGGGAATCTCGAAGACGGTGGTCAAAATGCCCGTGACGGCGCCCGCGATGGCGCCGGCGCACATGCCGGCCAGCACGGCGAGTAGCGGGTCGACGTTGTTATTGACGATGAGCACAGCGCAGACGCAGCCGCCGAGGGCAAAGCTGCCGTCGCAGGTCATATCGGGAATGTCGAGCAGGCGGAACGTGATAAACACGCCAAGCACCATAATGCCCCAGAGGACGCCCTGCGAAACGGCGCCCTGCAATGCAATGAGCATGCTTCATACCTCCTAGGATAGGGTGGACACGTGATTTTCCATAATAGCGGTAACAATGCATAAAAGAGCTGCGGACAGACGTTTTGTTTTACCTGAAACAAGCAGGGCGGACGCCGGTCTACAGCGCCCGCCCCTGTGGCTCAGATATTGAATAACGCAGCTAAAGCGCGAGCACGGGCTCTAGACGCATGCCGCGTATAGCATTACGCGTCCAGAGCGGAAAGGTCGATGCCCAGGGCCTCGGCCATCTCGTCGTTCTTGACGACGACCAGGTCCTTGCTCGAGAGGTGTTTGATCGGCATGTCTTCGGGCTTAGCCTCGCCTTTCAGGATCTTAACGGCCATCTCGCCCGCGGCGTAGCCCAGGTCCTCATAGTTGATGGAGAGGGTGAACAGGCCGCCGGCCATGCACATACCCTCCTCGCCAGTCACGAAGGGGAGCTTGTTCTCCTTGCAGATCTGGCCGACCTGCGAGGCACCCGCGGCGATGGTGTTGTCGGTGGGGGAGTACAGCGCGTCGACCTTGCCCACGGCAGACTCGACGACGGACTGAATCTCGTTGGAGCTCGAGACGGTGAAGTCAGTGTACTCGAGGCCCAGCTTGTCGAGTTCCTTCTTGGCGGCCTTGATCTGGACGTCGGAGTTGGACTCGGCGGTGCAGTAGAGCAGGCCGACCTTTTTAACGTCGGGCAGGACCTTCTGCATCATCTCGAGCTGCTCGGCGACCGGGGTGAGGTCGGAAGCGCCCGTGACGTTGGTGCCCGGCTTGTCGTTGTCCTGGACCAGGCCGGAGGCGGCGTAGTCGGTGATGGCACAGCCCACGATGGGGATATCGGCCGTGGCGCCGGCGGCAGCCTGCGCGGCGGGCGTGGCGATGGCATAAATCAGGTTGACGTTGTCGCCCACAAACTTGTCGGCAATGGACTTACACGTGGACTGGTCGTTCTGGGCGTTCTTCTGGTCGATCTTGACCTTAAGGCCGCTCTTCTTGATGGCCTTGACGAAGCCGTCGTTGGCGGCATCGAGCGCGGAGTGCTCGGTGAGCTGCAGAACGCCGATGGTGTAGTCGGAACCGGCGGCAGCGGAGCCGGAACCAGAGTTGCCGCCGCATCCGGCGAGCGGGGCGAGCGCGAGCAGGCCGGCGGAGACCAGAAGGCTCCTGCGGCTGATGGTGATGTCCTTCATATCATTACCCCCAGTATAAAAATGGCTGGAAACACTGCACTGGGACAAAGTGCAAGTGGAACTATAGTAGCGCTGATGTCCATTTTTACAACAGCCTGGCGGGTTTTTTAATACAGAATCGGATGGGCGGTACGGGTAGTCGAATGGGCGGTGGAGGGTCTTATGCGGCGGAGGAGGCGTCGTCCTCGTCTAGGGCGGCGAAGAGCTTCTTGCCGTCGAGGAGACGTGTGGTGACGTTTCTCATTCGGCCAATCTCTACGGTACGCAACGTGTCATCGGCGCCTCGGGCGTCATAGACCGTTCCCAGCAGATACGAGATGCCATCGCGCTGCCTGATGGCAAAGGGACGCAGCGTCATCCGTGCTGCTTCGGTTTCGCCACGCGTCGTGACGCTCGAAATATCAAAACTCACCGTGGTTCCGTGGTCGATGGCCTGCTCGACGAGCTCGCACGTGTCGATACGCTTGATGGGCGTGCGTGTTGCCTTGGTAGCCTTGCTGCCTGCGCTCGGAACGGGTTCGGGTGTATCGAGGTAGCCGCGAACGTCGGCACTCGCCATGGCAACTAAGTGCTGCGCCATGCTCTTGCGGATAGCGATAGGCGTGGAGCGGTTGCGCATGACCATACCGTGGAGCCGGATGATCTCTTCATCGGTGAGCGGACGGGTAAGAAGTTTGTAGCCCACGCCGCGTTTGTACTCAATTTCGTATCCGGCATGGCGAAGCGCGGAGATGGCGGTGTAGATGCTGCGCCGCGCCGCCGAGATGGGCATGCGGGCGGGGTCGTCGGGATGGGCGAGGCGCCGGATCAACTCATCGGAAAGCATGGCCTTGTCCTCGCCAGTGTTTTCGCTTAATAGTTGCAGGATGCGAACGGCGCGATAGGCTGCCATCGAGGCGGCGCCTCTCGTCGTGGTGTCGTAGGTTTCAACAGCGGCTTCGGTCATCGTGCCCACGTCCTTTCCGTTTTGGGTGGCGACGGTATGGAGCCTAGGACGTGGGGCTTTCCCAGGGGCGCAGAGCGCTCTGGGCGGTCGGTAGTCGTCGGCAAACGGCGGGTCGAGTTTTCAACAGCCCTGCTCAACTGACCAAAACCTTGCCAAAAGCTTGACGGATGCTGTTGAAAAAAGCGTCTCTCGACCGATGTCGAGAGACGCTTGTACGATGAGCGTTGGCGTGTGGCGACGCGAGCTAGCGTTCGACAATTAGAAGTCGGCGTTGCCCACGGTGCGCGGGTGCGGCAGGACGTCGCGGATGTTGCCCACGCCGGTCAGATACATGACCAAGCGCTCGAAGCCCAGACCGTAGCCGGCGTGCTTGCAGGAACCGTAGCGGCGCAGGTCAAGGTAGTACTTGTACTGCTCGGGATTCATGCCCAGGTCCTTGATGCGGGCCTCGAGCAGATCCAGGCGCTCCTCGCGCTGGGAGCCGCCGATAATCTCGCCGATACCGGGAACCAGGCAGTCGGCGGCGGCGACGGTCTTGCCGTCCTCGTTCATGCGCATGTAGAACGCCTTGATCTCGGCCGGGTAGTCGGTCACGAAGGTCGGGCGCTTAAAGTGCTCCTCGGTCAGGAAGCGCTCGTGCTCGGTCTGCAGGTCGATGCCCCAGCTGACGGGGTAATCAAACTGGTGGCCAGCAGCGACTGCCTGCTCCAGGATCTCGACGGCCTCGGTGTAGGTAACGCGGGCAAAGTCGGAGTTGGCGACATGGTCCAGGCGCTCGAGCAGACCCTTGTCCACAAACTTGTTGAGCATATTGAGCTCGTCGGGGCAGGTTGCCATAACGTCCTTGAGGACGTACTTGAGCATGGCCTCGGCGTTATCCATGTAGTCGTTCAGGTCGGCAAAGGCCATCTCGGGCTCGATCATCCAAAACTCGGCGGCGTGGCGCGTGGTGTTGGAGTTCTCGGCACGGAAAGTTGGTCCAAATGTATATACATTACGGAATGCCTGTGCAAATGTCTCACAGTTCAGCTGGCCACTTACAGTCAAATTTGTCTCCTTGCCAAAGAAATCCTGAGAGTAATCAATATTTCCCTTATCATCTGTTATATTCTTGGAAATATGTGCGGATGTAACGGCATACTGCCCCTGTTTTTTCTGAATATCCACGGTTTTGGTATCGGCAGACCAATCAACCGTGCAGTCCAGACCTTCGGAAATGGCTCTCAGCGGCACAAGGGTTCTGCCGTTTACGATTTTCGGCGCAACATCCAGCTTCTTTGTTTCGCCATCAACGGTGATTTCGTTTTTGCCG
>UQKV01000013.1 GCA_900541665.1 uncultured Collinsella sp. | reverse complement strand
GGTCTGCCGGAGTATCTGGTGATGCGCCAGCCCTTCCCCGGCCCCGGCCTTGCCATCCGCGTCCTCGGCGAGATCACGCGCGAGAAGCTCGATACCCTGCGCGATGCCGACGCCATCTTCCGCGAGGAGGTCGCCAAGGCCGCCGCGCTCGCGGCGACCTACGAGCAGGCGATGGCGCCCGCACCGGAGCCCGAGCCGGAGCCCGCGCCGCTGCCGCCCGACCCCGAGCCGGTGGCCGCCGAGCATCCCGAGCCTGAGGACCCCTTTGGCGGTCCGAGATGCGTGCGGGTGGTTCCGTCGCGCCCCGAGCCGGATGCGGCCGAGGATGCGGCCACGGCACCGCAGAGGGGCTACCGCGTGGTCATCGAGTGCGCCACGGCGGACGAGCTGCGCCGCGTGAGGGCCGTCATGGTCGAGAACGGCATCCACGGACACGTAGAGAGGATGTAGGACATGGGAGAGAGCAACCTGCCGCCGACCCGAACGCCGGAGCAGCGCAAAGAGGCGATGGCGAAGGCCGTCCACACGCGCCGCGAGCGCGCCGCGTTCAAGGCCGCCTGCAAGGCGGGCAACATCCCGCCCGAGGCGGCCATCGAGGCGCCCATCGCGCAGAGGCTCAAGGTCGAGGAGTTCGCCCGCTCGTTCCCGGGCATCGGCACGGTCAAGGCGAAGGTGATCGTCAAGGCGCTTGACATCCCCGACGGCCGCCGCGTGAGCGGCCTTGGTTACATGCAGAGGCCGCGCCTTGTCGCGTTTATCAAGAACAACATGACCGCGAAGGAGGGCGGGCAGTGAGCATCAACCGAGTGAACATCAGCGGCAACCTGACCCGCGACCCGGAGCTGCGCGCCACCGCGGGCGGGACGCAGATCCTGTCCTTCGGCGTGGCGGTAAACGACCGCCGCCGCAACGCGCAGACGGGCGAGTGGGAGGACTACCCCAACTTCGTCGACTGCACGATGTTCGGCAACCTCGCCGAGGCCGTGGGGCGATTCCTCGCCAAGGGGATGAAGGTCGCGATCGAGGGCAAGCTGCGCTACAGCTCTTGGGAGCGCGACGGCCAGAAGCGCTCGAAGCTCGAGGTCATCGTCGACGAGATCGAGGTCATGGTGCGCCGTGAGGGGCGGACGCAGCCCCAGCCGCAGCAGAGCCTCGCGGACACGGTGCCCGTGCAGCCACGGGCGCAGGCCGCGCCGCAGTGGAGCGCCCAGCAGGCCTACGCCGCGGTCCCGCGGCCCGAGTTCTACGACGAGGACGTGCCGTTCTGATGAGGCGCGTACCCGACATCATCCGCGACCACTGGGAGGCGGCCCTGTTCGCCGCCTCCTTCGCCGCGGGGTTCCTGTTCTTCTCTTCGCTTCTATGGGGGTGATTCTGATGGCCTTCACCGTGTTCGACAGCTTCGCCGAGGTCTACGACGACTTCGACGCGAGCGACCCCGAGGACCTGCGCGACCGCGCGATGCTCGCCGACGCGATCATGATGTACGGGCTGCACGGCGTCGAGGCCGACCTTCCGAAGCACCTCCGCCGCGTTTTCAAGGCGATGAAGAACGCCATCGACAACTCCAAGGATGCGCGCGGCAGGGGCGGCAAGGGCGGTCGCCCGCGCAAGAAACCAGTTTCCGACAAGCCCGAAACCCCGGTTTCGGAAAGTGAAAACCCTAACCTAACCTACCCTAGCCTGTCCTGTCCTGAACTGGATTGTGCTGAGCTGTCCTGTGATGGGGGCGATGCCCCCGCCGCGCCGCCCGAGTTCGAGCCGCCGTCGCTGGAGGAGGCCCGCGGGTACTTCGGCGCCAACTGCCTGAGCGGCGACCCGGACGCCTTCTGGGCCTTTTTCGAGTCGCAGGGCTGGGTCAAGAGCAACGGCCAGCCGGTGAGCAACTGGGGCGCCCTCGCGCTCGACTGGTCCAGGCGCCAGAAGCGCATCGACGCCGACGACCGGGCGAGGGGCAAGCCCACCGCCTCGGAGGTCGAGGCCGCCACGTTCAAGCCGACGAGGACGCCCGAGCAGACGAGGGCGGAGCTCGAGTGCAGGTGGCGCGAGGAACATCCGGGCATCGACCCGGCGAAGGTGAAGGCCCCGAGGGGGACGACCGCCGACCCGGTGGCGCTCAAGGCGTACCAGGACGCGCGGCGTCTGCTGGATGCGAGGGCCGCATGCGAGAGGAGGGCGTCATGAGCTTGGACGCCGAGAGAAACGAGAACATGGGCAGACCGAAGGGGTCTGTGAGCATCTACGACGACGGGCCGCGCAGCGCCCGCTGCGAGACGTGCGGGTTCTGCGCCGTGAGCGAGGCGGTCATGGCGGCGTCCGGCGAGGGCCGCAAACGGTACACGTGCATGCGCTGCCCCGACTTCGTGCACACCACGCAGGGGCTCGCGAGGTGCAACTACTGGGAGGCGCGACATGAGGGCTGAGTCGCGGGACCGGCGCGGCGGCTACGTGCTCGAGTGCAGGCAGTGCGGCAGGCGGTTCCGTGCGGCAGTCAGGAACCAGAGGTACTGCTGCGGCTGGTGCGAGAACGTGGCGCACAGGAACGCGAGCAAGCGGCCCGTGGACGTGTACCTCGGAATGAGGAGCGAGTCGGGCCGCGAGATCAACGCCATGCGCGCGGCGCTGGCGGAAGGGAGGTGCGTCTGATGCGGGACGGTTACCTGCTCAACCTTCGGACGTTCCGCGAGGTGAGGGACGACAAGACGCAGGCGCTCAAGCCGCTCGAGGAGGCGGCCGAGGTGTTCGGCGCGCGGCAGGACTGCGACGACATGCGCCTCAGCCCGATCATGACGACGCGCAGGGCGTACCGCGACGATCTCATCGACGAGTGCCTGGACACCGTGCAGGCGACTGTGAACCTGCTGGCCGCCGTCGGTGCCACGCAGGGCGAGGTCGACGCTGCCATCCGGCGCATGGACGAGAGGAACCAGGAGAGGGGACGTTTGTGATGGAGACTTTGGATCAGATCAAGGCAGACGCGGTCGAGGTGTTCCATTTCGACCGCGAGTGCAGGCCGCAGGACAGGGCGCACGCCTATCTGGGGAAGTACCGCGTCAGGCGCGGCTACAACGACACGGCGATGCAGGTCGCGGTGACCGACATGATCGAGCGCGCCTACGAGGCGGGAAGGGCGGAGGTCGCCGGCGCGAACCTCGTGCAGAACCTGCGCCGCCAGCTGACGAGCATCGAGGCGACCGTCGGGGATGCCATCGACCTGCTCGACGAGAGCGTAGGGGGGGCGGACTGCGATGAGTGACTCGAGGGTCGGCGGCTACCCGGTGGGGGTGACTGACGCCGCCATCGAGCGCCACTTCGGCGGGGCCTGCGAGCATAGGATGTGCGGGAACTGCAGGCATTTCTGCAGCAGTGACATTCACGTCGACTACGGCTACTGCCACCTCGAGTTCGAGCGCGCCTACGACGCAGAGGCGCCTGACCGCAAGGAAGGGTTCTGGCGCCTGGCGAAGTGGGCCGTGGCGTGGCTCATGGAGAACCTGCTGTACTGCGAGGACGAGTGCGGCGAGTGCCGCGACTACGAGGAGTTTGGGCTATGAGTATCGAATTGCCAAAGGATGCAAAGGGGCGCGAGATTCCGCTTGATACCGAGTGTCTGTACACATACAAAGGTAAAAAGCAGGACGTGTTGAGCTTCACGTACTACCGAGAAGAAGACAAATGGGAAATTGAGACCGATACGCGGACTGTCAACTCAAATTATCTCTACACCACCCCGCCCGACAGCTGGGAGAAGCTGCTTGAGGATTTGAAGGTGGCAGGTGACGCGCGGTATCAAGAGGCTTGTGCCTACTTTCACAGAGAAAAAGGCGAAGATGACTGCGCATCGTGCCCCGGTGGCGAGGACGGCTGCGGTCGAATTGCCATGCGCGACATCGCCGACCGCATCCGCAAGCTGAGGGGGTGAGGACTGATGAAGCGTCAAAAGACGGTAGAGGTCTACACGTGTGACTGCTGCGGTGCAGAGATTGACGACAGGGCAGAAGCAAGCGTTACCGTCCGCTGCAATGGCGACATTTACTACGAGTGGTCGGCTAAAGGCGATTATTGCGAGCGCTGCGCAGACATGCTGATAAATGCAATCATCGACGCAATTCCTGTGCCAGAGCGTTATGAGGATAAGTTCCGCAATCAAGAAACGTGCGTCGCGTGCGAGGTCGGTCTGATTAACAACCAGCGCGAGTTGGGAAGTGAGTGAATATGGGCGATTGTGCTTACTGCGGCAAACGAAGAATCAACTTCAACCAGGACAATGACTACACGATGCGCATCGAGAACAATGACCGCGGAGATTGCTTCATTGCGACCGGAGAGTTGATGATTGACAGCATCCCGATCAGCTTCTGCCCGTTCTGCGGGCGCAAGCTAAGGAGTGAGGACGAATGAGCGAGCTGAAGCTCAAGAAATGCCCGTTCTGCGGTAGCGATGCCGAGATGCAGCAGGGCAAGCATCAAGGTCTGGGCACCTTCTACGTGAGCTGCTTGGGATGCGGAGCACGGACGGACCTAGAGTACGCCGAGGAGTTCGCCGCAGATCTATGGAATGAAAGGGTGAGCTATGAGGGCGGCAACTGACTACGTGCTCAACAGGAAGGCCGTCCAGCACTATCTGATTGACCACGATCTCACGCAAGGCGATTTTGCCAAGACGCTCGGCATCTCGACTTCGTATTTCAGCGAGCTGCTGAACGGTCGTAAGAGCATTTCGCTGAGCATCCTGTTCTCCATTGCCGAGGAGACGGGCATAGACATATACGAGCTCGTGATAGAGGTGTACGAATGATTACCGATGATGAGCGCCGCAATGTAGCGGCGAATATACGAAGCGCAGCCAACAGGCGCAAAAACGACCTGCAAGACGATCCCGACTACTCTCCGTTCGCCGCGCTCTATGCCGTGTTCTGCGGAGTCCGCGGTTGGCCTCATTACGAGGACTTGCTGCATCTTGCCGACCTAATCGACCGCCCGACGTGCCTCGACCTTGTCGAGCACAAGCAGGATCCGTTCATCCCGGGCAAGCGGATGGTCGACGGCTACTTCCACTGCTCCGACTGCGGATGGGATGGACAGATCTGGGAACATATCGGCTTTGGGGACATGCTGGCGTATGAGGCCGTCCATTGCCCGAAGTGCGGGGCGATAATCGAGCGCCGTGCGTGAGGTGGTCCCCGGCGCTTGGTATGGTAACCGAAGCAAACCGAGCGCGAGGGGGTATGCGAATGGCGTGTAGGCCACCTGTAGGAGATGGGCCAAAAGGCCCATCCACAAAGTCAGCACATCCGTTGAGGGACGAGTGGGCGCTCCGGAAGGGGCGCTCCTCTTACGTCCTGTGGACGGACGAGATGATAAGGCGGATGCAGGCGCACCCGGAGCGGACGGCGGCGGAGATCGCGGCGGAGCTGAGGGTGACGCCGAGCGCCGTGAGGCACGCGCGGCAGCGGTACGGGCGCTTTTCGACCGGAACGGATGGGCTGTGCATCGTGTGCGACGCGCGGCCCGTGTTCGACACGTCGGCGCAGGCGAAGAAGTGGAGGCTTTGCAAGGGGTGCTATCTGGCGGAGAGGAAGAGGCGGCTCGATGAAGAGGCGGAGAGCAACCGCATACGACAGGCCGCGCACAGACGGCAGAAGCTGGACGGAGACGTTTGAGAGGCTGGCCGAGGTGATCAGAATCAAGCCGACCAAGGTCGAGTAGCCGAAAGGCCCCGGGAAACCGGGGCCTTTTCTTTAAACGTTACCCCCTTTTTACGCTCGTGGGCAAACGCACGCGCTTGTCCACGTGCGTAAAAAGGTGGGAACGTTCGCGTTTCCATATGGCTATCTACCAGCGGAAACGTGATTTTGTGGCGGGAAAAGGGCGTGAAAAACTGACCAAGGAGGGCATCGAGGATGCCGTCCGCCTGTGCCGTGCCGGAATGACCGACAAGGACATCGCCGCGTATCTCGGGGTCGCACGCGAGACATACAGCCGCTGGATCAACCACCCCAGAACCGACAATCAGCGTCAACTGTGTCACGTTCTAAAAAAGGCCGAGGTCGAGCGCAAGGCGACGCTCGTGGGCCGCATCATGGACGCGAGCGGCGACAGCTGGCAGGCGGCGGCGTGGCTGCTCGAGCGCAAGTACCCGCAGGAGTACGCCAAGGCGCAGCGCATCATGGACACCACCGACACAGCGGTGCTCAAGGCCGCCAAGGAGCTTGTGCTGTCCGTGCCGTCCTCAATCGGCGGGGACGAGTAGCCGATGCCGCTCACGAGGATGCAGCGCGAGTACCTCGCCAACTGCACGCACCGCTACAACGTGAAGTGCGGGGCGACGGGCTCGGGCAAGAGCTACGTCGACATAGCCGTGACCATACCGCAGAGGCTTCTCGCCATGAGGGGCGAGGGGCTGGCGGTGATGATCGGGAACACCCGCTCGACGCTCGAGCGCAACATCCTCGAGCCGATGCGCTCACTCTACAGCGAAGACGTCGTCAGCCAGATCGGGCGGGACAACACAGCCCAGATATTCGGGCGCAAGGTCTACTGCCTCGGGGCGGACAAGAAGACAAGCGTATCCAAGATTCAGGGCGCCACGTTCGAGTGGGTCTACGGCGACGAGGTCGCCACGTGGAGCGAAGACGTGTTCCAGATGCTCAAGAGCCGCCTGCGCTGCGAGCACAGCCGCTTCGACGGCACCTGCAACCCCGACAGCCCCAACCACTGGTTCAAACGGTTTCTCGACGGCGACAGCGACATCTACAGGCAGGACTACACGATCTGGGACGGTGCGCTGGCACCGGATGTCATCGAGGCCCTCATCAAGGACTACGGCAGCGGTGTGTACTACGACCGCTACATCTTGGGCAAGTGGACGCTGGCCGAGGGCCTGGTCTACCCCGAGTGGGAGGGTGCCCTCGAGAGCCGGTATACGGGCGGCGCTGTCAAGTACGCGGTGTCTTGCGACTACGGCACGCAGAACGCCTTTGCGGCGCTTCTGTGGGCATTTGACGGCAAGGTGTGGCACGCGGTGGACGAGTACCGCTACTCGGGCCGCGATACGGGGCACCAGAAGACGGACGCCGACTACGTAGCCGACATGGCCGACTTCGTGCGCGGGCTGGGCAAGCCGCCCACGTTCATCATCGACCCGAGCGCCACGAGCTTCATCGCCGCGATGCGGCAGGCCGGGTTCAAGACCAAGAAGGGGCGCAACGACGTCGCGGACGGCATACGAGAGACGGGGGTGTGCCTGGGCAACGGCACGGTGCGCATCTCCGACGCCTGCGCAGGGCTGATAGGCGAGCTCGGCGGCTACTGCTGGGATGCCAAGGCGGACGGCGACAGGCCTGTCAAGGTCGAGGACCACAGCTGCGACGCGCTCCGTTACGGCGTGGCAACACTGCGCATGTACAAGCCTGCGAAAGGGCAGGTAAACCCATTCTTTGGAGGGAGGTAACGGCTTGTCTAAGGGGCCTTTGGTGACCGATGGCGACCTCAAGGCGGCGGCGTCGGCGACGGCGTTCGCGGCTGATGCCATCGAGCGGCACATGTCGAGCGAGATGTACCGCAACGCCGTCACCGCGAACGAGTACTACCGCCAGCACAACGTCACGATCAACCGTTTCGTGCAGAAGATCTACTCGTGCTCCGGTGCCGAGGCCGAGGACTTCACGGCCTCGAAGCTGAGGCTGGCGAGTAACCTGTTCAAGCGCCTAAACGTCCAGCGCTGCACGTACTCGCTCGGTAAGGGCGTGAGCTTCGTGGACGTCTCGGCGGGCGGCAAGGACACGACCAAGGAGGGGCTTGGCGACCGCTTCGACGACGATGTCATGGAGATGGGGCTCAAGGCGCTCATCCACGGTGTGTCATTCCCGTTTTGGAACCTCGACCACATCGACGTGTTTACCGCCGACGAGTTCTGCCCGGTGTGGGACGAGTATTCGGGGGCGCTATACGCCGGCGTGAGGTTCTGGCGGCTCGACTCCGACCACCCGTGGCACGCGACACTCTACGAGCAGGACGGCTACACGGAGATGGTGTCGGGCGGCAGCGGCTTCGACTTCGAGGTGGCCGAGGCCAAGCGCGCATACAAGGTCACGTATCGGGAGATACCGGCGGACGGGATGAAGCTGGCCGTCGATGCGGAGAACTACTCCCGCCTGCCAATCGTGGCGGTCTGGGGCAGCGACGCGCACCAGAGCACGCTCGTCGGCATGCGCGAGAGCATCGACGCCTACGACCTCATCAAGAGCGGCCTGGTGAACGACACGCGCGACTGCGCACAGATCTACTGGCTCATCAACGGAGCCGGCGGCATGGACGACAGGGACCTCGACCTGTGGCGGGCGAAACTCAAGCTGACGCACGTGGCCGAGGTCGACGCCGAGCAGGGGCAGTCCGTGACGCCGTACACGCAGGAGGTGCCCGTCGAGGGCCGCAAGGAGACGCTGGCGCAGATCAAGGCCGACATCTACGAGGACTTCGGCGCGCTGGACGTCCACACCATCGCGGCGGGGGCGACCAACGACCATATCGACGCAGCATATCAGCCGATGGACGAGGAGGCTGCCGAGTTTGAGCGCCACATCCGCGAGGGTATCATGGACATCCTTGCGTTGCAGGGCATCGAGGACACGCCCGTGTTCACGCACACTCGCATCAGCAACACCAAGGAGCAGGTCGAGACCGTGTGCCTGGAGGCCGAGTATCTGGACGACGAGACGATCCTGCGAAAGCTGCCGAACATCACGCCAGACGAGAGGGCGAAGATTTTGGAGCGCAAGCAGCGGGAGCAGGAGGAGCGCATGGCGGCGCTGCCGCCCGCCCTGGCGGCGAACGCGAAGGGTGCCCAGGAGGGCGACGAGGATGAGGAAGGTGATGAGTGATGGCGGCATTGCAGGTGCTTGACGGCGAGCTGTGGCAGTGGGACACCGGGCGCGAGGTCGAGGTTGTCGGCTGCGAGCAGGTGCATTTCGCCAAGTCGACCACAGGGACGTGCTACACGGTTGCGGTGGCCGACAGCAAGGCGAAGATTCCCGACGAGCTGCTCCAGGCGGCTGGGCGCGTGTACGCATGGGCCTACATCACGGACGAGGCATACGGCGGACGCACGCGCATCGAGGCGCTCTGGGACGTAAAGAAGCGAGCCAAGCCCGCCGAGTACATCTACGAGCCGAGCGACCAGCGCACCATCAAGGACGCGGAGACGGCGCGAGACGAGGCCAAGGCCGCGCAGAAGGCGGCGGAGGCCGCACGCGACAAGGCTGTCGCCGCCGAGGTCAAGGGGGCACGCGCCACGACTCTTGCCTCGGGCTCGGAGGCAACGGCGGCGATGGAGGGCAACGTGCTGGTCGTCGGCGTGCCGAAGGGCGACGCGTTGAGATATAGCGACCTCACCGCCGAGCAGATCGCGGAGCTCAAGAAGCCCGCGACGGACGCGGCGGCTGGCGTGAACAAGGTCAACAACGAGTTCAAGCAGCTCAAGGCTTCTGTCGGAACGGCGGAGAAGAGCCGCGCCGACGCCGAGGCGGGGCGCAAGGAGAAAGAGACCGAGCGCGGGCAGAACGAGACGGAGCGCAAGGAGGCTGAGGCCGGACGCAAGACCGCCGAGCAGAAGCGCGAGCAGGATTCGACCAAAGCCCTCGCCGACGCGCAGGCGGCTCTCAAGGACGCCGTCACGGCAGCCCTGAACTACCAGTCGATTATCGACTCGGCGGCTGCCGTGACGGCGCTGGGACTCAAGAAGGTAAACGGCAAGATTTGCCAGATGCGAAAGGTAGGTGCCTAAATGGCCGATACGCAGGCAACCGAGCAGGCAACCGAGGGGTTCGAGTACGCGGACCCGCTGGCATCGGACAAGGCGGTGTGGGCGCTTGTCGGCGCGGTGAAGAACCTGGGCGACCAGAAAGCGCTCGAGCGCGACGCCTCGACGGGCCGCTACTCCAACGAGAGCGTCGCCGCGATGGTGGACAAGCACAAGACGGGGCTGGTGTACACGTTCCTCATCCCGGCGGGCAGCCCCGCCGACATCCAGCCGATGAGCGCCGCCGCGAAGCGCGTGGCCTCCACCGAGTTCGTGCCCGCGACGGCGACGAGCGCGGCTGTCGACCCGTTCGACACCGAGGGCGGCCCGTGGTTCCACGTGTCCGCCAACGCCGGTGCCGACGCCGACGGCGTGCCGTGGGTCGAGGCCATCGACGGCGTCGACTACGGTTTCTCGCGTGTGGACAACGGACACGGCAACAACGTCTACGAGATTGCGCCGGTCGTGTGGCAGGCGGTCGAGGTGCTGACGAACGGCAACCTGCTCGTCTCGTGGTCCGACAGCCGATTCAGCGGCTCGCAGCCGAACCCCAAGGCGTTGCTGCCGGACGGCACGCTGCGACCGTACATGCTGACGCCGACGTATCCCATGAGCATCGACGCCGACGGGCGCCCGCGCTCCGTCTCGGGCGCGAAGGTCGCCAACCGCACGACGTCGCACGACTCGCTCGTCGACCTTTGCAAGACCGCGACCACGGGCTACTCGGGCATGAGCGCCTACGACCAGTGGTATATCAACTTCCACCAGTTGACCAAGACGCTCTGCAAGTCCTCCCAGGTGGACTTCCCGGGCTGCACGGACTTCAACATCCAGATCCACCCCGCGCTCGCCGAGACGGGCGTCACGCGCGTGGTCGTCACCGCCGAGCAGGCGGCAGCGATTCCCGTGGGTGCGTCGATGATGTACGGCACCGACACGGGCACCACGTGCCCAGACCGAGGCGCCGCGGCGGCGTACGACGTGTTCGACGGTGCCGTTGTCGGCGGCAAGGAGACGCTCGCAGACGGCAACGTGGCGCTTCTCATGGACGTCGCCAAGGCGTTCGACACGACCGTGAACACATGGCTCCAGAGTGCGCCGTGGTGCACGGGCAACACCGATGCCCTCGTTGGCGACGGCCAGGTGGCGAAGGACGGCAAGCACCCGTTCAAGGTCGGCGGCGTCGAGACGGGGCTGGGCCTGTGGGAGTTCATGGGCGATGCGCTCTTTGTCTCCGACGGCACGGGCTTCGGCATCGCGGTCAACCCCGACACCCGCAATGAGAAGAAGAACGCCGTGGCGGACGGGGTGACCCCGACGGCGGCGTGCATGCCGACGGCGGACGGCTACATGCTCGACATCCAGTTTGTCAACGGCCTCATCTTGGGAAAGGGGCTCGGCGGCTCGGCGACGACCGGTGTCGGCGACTACTTCTACTTCGACACCTCCGGCGGCAAAGTCAAAGGCACAATCCGTCTGGTTCTGTTCCTCGGCGACCTGGGGAGCGGCTCGGATGCCGGTCTTCGTTGCGCGGGCTCGTGGAGCTGGTCCGGTCGGGCCTCTTGGAACTTCGTCTCCCGGCTTTCTGCTACGGGCCGTAGCCGGGGGTGAATCAGGGCGTAGCCCTGAGAGGGGGCTGGCCCCCTCCTAACCCCAAACAGGGATTCACGGTGAGGGCGGCGCTGGTTTCTGGTTCAGTTCCTCGGCAACCTGAGGAACGGCTCGAATGCCGGTCTTCGTTACGCGAACTCGAGGAACAGGTCCGGTAGGGCCACTTGGAACTTCGTCTCCCGGCAATCTGTCTATAAATCTCTACTCGCACCGTGTCTACCGCGCCCGCCGCTTTCTGGCGGGACGCGGCTCGGCCTGACTCCTTTGAGTGAAATTTGTCCGCAAGGCTCACGGGCTGGTAGCCGCAAGGCGAACGCTCGTATGACAGACAGAAAGAGCTTTGATCTATGAAAACCTACTGCAAGGGCCTCGAGTTCACGCGCAGAAGCGTCGTCGAGGCCCTGCACCGATGGAAGAAAAGCGACTCCGGCAAGGAGAACGGCTGGCGCGTCGCCGACGAATACGGCACCGAGACGGCGTTCGTCGACCGCATCTGGCTAGAGCTCTCGACCGAGACGCTTACGTTCGAGCCGATTCGAACCTACCTGAAGCACGACCCGAACAACGGCAAGCTGCGCGAGATAAGCGTTGAGAGTATCAAGTGGCAGGTGTGCAACTACCTGTGCGTTGGGGCACTTGAGCCGCTCCTTGCCGCCAAGGTCGGCTTCTGGCAGGTGTCGAGCGGCGTCAAGGGCAAGGGCGCGGCGCTGGGGATGCGCAAGCTCAGGCGCGCGGTTCATCGCTTCGCCTACCACGTACACGTCGACATCCGCAACTGCTACGGCTCGATGCAGACGGCGATAGTGGAGGGTCTGGTGGCGCGCTACGTCAAGAACAGCCAAGTCCTCTACCTGCTCCATTCGCTGCTGTCGACGATGAACGGCGTCCTTATCCTCGGCAGCTACCTGTCGCTTCGGTTGGCGGCGTTCGTGATCTCGTTCGCGTACCACGCGGTCGAGGAGGCGGCGAAGGAGCGGCGCGGCAAGCGCGTGAGGCTCGCGGTATGTCAGGTGTGGTACGCCGACGACGGCTATTTTCTCGGCAACTCAAAGCGCTCGCTCAGGAAGGCCGCGGCCATCGCCGCACGCGTTTTGGGGCGGCTAGGATTGTCGCTGAAGCCGTGGAAGGTGAGGCGCAACGGCGCCGAGCCCATCGACTTCGCGGGCTATCGCATCTGGTGCGCTCGCGGGCGCCGGGTCGACTTGCGAAAGAGGCTCTGGAAACGACTGCGACGCGCGTTCGCGCGCTACATGCGCAGGCGCACCGAGCGCTTGGCGAGGCGCGTGTGCTCTTACTGGGGCTGGCTGAAAACGGCCGTCATGGAGCACCAGATGAACGCTAAGCGGTGCATATTCAACGCGGCGAGGGCCGTGGGTTAGGAGGAAAAATATGGTTGTGAAGTCGGAGCGAACGGGCGAGAGGCCCGAGACGGTCGAGATTGCGGGGACCGACGTCTGGCTGCGCCGCGGCATCGCCGAGGGCGAGCGCGAGGAGCAGGGCGGCGAGGGCGGTTCCGTCAAGGTGAAGGTGTT
Source organism: uncultured Collinsella sp. (assembly GCA_900541665.1). GTDB lineage: Bacteria > Actinomycetota > Coriobacteriia > Coriobacteriales > Coriobacteriaceae > Collinsella. Next base: position 35,653 of record UQKV01000013.1, on the reverse strand, counting down.
CACCTACGAGGAGCTGCACTTCACCGACCCGACTGGCGAGCTGACGGTCGAGGGCGCAAAGGCCGACTTTGACACCGTCTGGGTGGCACACGAGGCGGACGGCATGAGCATGGAGGAGCAGATCGCATCGCTCCAGCAGCAGGTCGCCGACTCGCAGGCGGCCCTTCTCGAGCTCGGCGACATCGTTGGAGGTGAGTAACTTGGCGAAGATCTACTACCGCGCCGTGAAGAGCGGCAAGCGCACGCTCGAGAGCGTTCCCGAGCGCTGGCGCGACGAGGTGCGCCAGATGCTAGAGGCAGACGGCGAGTAGGGAAGGGCCCCGGCTTCGGTCGGGGCCCTTTTCCGTTATGCGCGGGTGACCATGCGTGCCGACGATTGGAGGCGGCGCATGGCGAAGGATAGCGCTCACGAGTTCTCAGACGCCGAGATTCGGGCGTTCGAGCGCGAGGTGGCGGGAGTGTACGGCGAGGCGAGCAAGACGGCCTACGCCAACCTCAAGCGCTATCTGGCGCAGTTCGAGGCCGACGACGAGAGGATGCGCGAGCGTCTCGAGGCCGGCGAAATCACCAAGGCTCAATATAGGTCTTGGCGAAGCGGGAAGATAGCGGCGGGCAGGCGCTACCGAATCGTCCTCAAGCAGTGCGCCGAGGCCATGACGCATGCGAACGTCGTCGCGGCCGCCGCCATCGAGGGCAGGCTGCCCGAGGTCTACGCCGAGAACTACAACTACGGCACGTGGCAGGTCGAGAGCGCCGTGGGCGTTGACACGGCCTACGCACTGCAGGACGCGTCAACCGTCCAGAGGCTGCTCACCGACCACGACAGCTACCTGCCAAAGCCGTCCGTCAACGTCGCCAAGGATGTGGCGTGGAACCGGCGGCTCATCGCCAACCAGATCACGCAGGGCGTGCTGCTCGGCGAGTCGATACCCAAGATCGCGAAGCGCATCCAGGACGTGGCGGGGTCCAACCGCGCGGCGGCGGTGCGTCTGGCGCGGACCTCGACGACGGCGGCGGAGAACGCCGGACGCGTCGACAGCTACAAGAGGGCCAAGGGGCTCGGCATCAAGGTGCAGCAGGAATGGATGGCGACGCTCGACGGGCGCACGCGCTCGAGCCACAGAAAGCTCGACCGCGAGAAGGTGGAGGTCGGCGAGAAGTTCAGCAACGGGTGCCGCTACCCGGGCGACCCCGAGGCGCCGTATGCCGAGACGTGCAACTGCCGATGCACGCTGATTGCGTGCTGTGACGGGCTCGACGTGCTCGACGGCGAGCGTTTCAGTCGACTGCCCGAGGGCATGACCTACGAGGAATGGAAGGCGGGCAAGCCCGCCGTCACCGGCGCGAAGCCCGCGAACCGCACCATCTCAGAGTTCATGGACATGCCCGGCACCAAGCGCAAGCTGGACGTGGCGGGTGTATCCAAGACCGAGGCGCGAAAGCGGCTCTCGCGCCAGCTCGAGGACTACGGCATACCGTCGAGCGGGTTTAGGAAAATGTCGGCGGGCGACCAGCAAAAGGTGCTGGACTCGGCGCTCGGCACGGTCTACGAGGGCGGCGGAAAATCGAGAGCTAAGCCGGTAGAGCACTCAATGGAGTTCGCGGTGGATATGGGGAAGATCGCGAGCAGGGACTACAGGGCAAAGGTGTCTAAAGCCGTCGGCAAAGATGCCGCGGACGGCGTACATGCGAGCATAAGACGCATCCTCAGCCACCGAGGGGGCACGAACGGCGAGGACCTTTACGCCATCGACTTGTCAACGGGCAAGACAATCACGAGCTGCGTTAACTCGACCATCGGCAGCACCGTGGTCCCTCCGGCGAAGTTCGGCAAGAAGGTCGAGGCGGCAATCGGGGACGGTCGGCGCGTAGTGCTGCTCCACAACCACCCGGCCTCTGGCATCCCTAGCGCGGCTGACCTTTTGGCGGTCGGCGGCAAGGGCTGCGAGATGGGGATAATCGCAGCTCACGATGGAAGTATCTACACGTTCGAGAAGGTTTCCGAGCCGGATGCGTCCTATAATGTCGATGAGGTGAAGTACCTTAGAATCCAAAGGCTTTACGGCGGCAACGAGGACAGGCTGTTTCGGGCGATTGAGGAGAGGTTCGGTTTCAAGATTGAGCATCATGAATGACATACTCAACGAAGCCGTTAGCTATCTCGACGGAAGAGACGACGTCGACGCTATAGGTCACGTTCTCGATTCCAAGCCTAAAGCCGTTCAGGAGCTATGGCTTAAAGAGGCCAAATACGACGACGAGAATCGCAGGGAGTACTACGAGCTGTTTGGCCCGGATAAGTTCGAGGATGCTCTTGAAGCCGATATAGTCGAGATATTCGAAAGCGAACTAAATAACTAGCCAACAGGCCCCGCCACGGCGGGGCTTTTTTCATGCCGCGTGACCGTACCGCGACACTGCCCGCAGAGAGATTGGGGCAGGCATGAAAGAGCTATTCACTTGTGCGAACTGCGGAGACTGCGCCGTAAAGCTGGGTTTCGGCTTCACGTTCCCGGATACCTACATCTGCACGCAGCGCGGCGACGAGGTCGAGCCCGACGACGGCTGCACGCTCGGGTGCGAGAGCGTTCCGGTGCAGGCCATCGAGGCCATCGAGGCGGACGTCGACGGGCGCGTTGGCTACGGCTGCGAGGTGCTCGACTGATGGCTTACGGGCTCGTCGGCGGCGTCGGCGACCACGGCCGGCACGGCACCCTCATCACCGAGGAGATCGTAAACGCCGCGAAGCTGGATACCGCCGAGTGCATCGAGATACGGCAGAACAATATCGAGCAGGTCGAGAAGGCTCTCCTGCGCGCCTATAAAACGGGCCTGGAGGAGATAGGCCTCGTCGCGGAGGGTTACGCCAAGGCGACGTGCCCGGTCGACACGGGCAGGTTGCGCAACTCCGTCACGCACCTCCTCAAAGGCTACGACTGCTTCATCGGCACCAACGTCGAGTATGCGCCGTACGTCGAGGAGGGGACCTCCCGCATGAAGGGCAAGCACTTCCTGCGCAAGGCGGCGACGGGCCACGGGGACACGTACCGGGCGATTCTCGAGAAGCACCTGAGGGGCGGCGCATAGGGCCGCGTTACTCCGTTTGGATACTCACCCTTGCCGCGAGGTATTGCGGCGCGGGCCCCGCCGAGGCAATAGGTGGGAACCCGCCCATTCCGAAGCAAGGGAGATTCTGTTGGCACTTACGCGAAAGATGCTCAAGGCAATGGGCATCGAGGACGAGAAGATCGACCAGATCATCGACGAGCATGCCGAGAGCGTGAACGCGCTCAAGGCGCAGCGCGACGAGTTCAAGGAGGCCGCGGACAAGGCGGACGGCTACAAGAAGGAGCTGGACGCACTCAAGGCCAAGGGCGAGGGCGCGGACGAGTACGAGGAAAAGTACAAGGCCGCCGTCAAGAACCTAGAGGACTACAAGGCCAAGGTCGAGGGCGAGAAGGCCGCAGCCGAGAAGCGCGGCCTGTACCGAAAGCTGCTCAAGTCGGCGGGCGTCGACCCCAAGCGCATCGAAACCGTTCTCAAGGTCTCCGACCTCGAGAACGTGACCGTCAAGGACGGCGCTATCGAGGACGCGGACAAGCTGACCGAGGGCATCAAGGCCGACTGGGCCGACTTCATCGCAACCACGACCGTCAAGGGTGCCGACGTGGCCCACGCCCCCAAGGGCGAGGGCGGCAAGGACATCAACGAAATGAGCACCGCCGAGTACATGAAGTACAAGGCGGAGCAGAGAGGCTAAGGGGTATCTATGTCGAACACCATCCTTACACCCAACATCATCGCCAACGAGGCGCTGGACGTTCTGCGCACCAACGCCGTCATGGCCAACCTCGTCCACCGCGACTACTCCTCCGAGTTCGTCGCGGGCGTGGGCGACACCATCACCGTTCGCAAGCCCGCCACCTTCGAGGCCAAGGAGTTCACCACCGAGGTCGAGGTGCAGGACGCCACGGAGGGCAAGGTCCCCGTCAAGATGGACAAGCTGCTCGACGTGACGTTCGCCGTCACGTCCAAGGAGCTGACGATGGGCATCGTCGACTTCTCCGCACAGTTCCTCGTCCCGGCGATGCAGGCCTTCGCCGACAAGATCGACGGCTACCTGCTCAAGCTCGAGAAGGACGTCACGAACCGCGTCGACCACACCAAGGGCGCCATCGCCGTGGCGGACATCATCGCCGCCCGCAAGTTCCTCGTGGACGCCAAGGCACCCTCCACGGAGCGCCGCTTCGTCTACGGCTCCCAGGCCGAGGCCGACCTGCTCAACACCGAGGCGTTCACCAACGCGTCCGCCGTCGGCGACAACGGCACCGCCCTCAAGGAGGCATCGCTTGGCCGCAAGTACGGCCTCGACTTCTACTGCGACCAGAACGTGCAGAAGACCACGGCGGAGACGGCCAACTACACGCCGTCCATCGCTTTCCACAAGAACGCCTTCGCGCTCGTGACCCGTCAGCTCGAGATGCCGCTTGGCGCTCCCAAGGCGTACTCCACCTCCTACGACGGCTTCGGCCTGCGCGTCGTGCAGGGCTACGACCAGAAGACCAAGACCGACACCGTCTCCATCGACATGCTCTGCGGCGTCAAGACCCTCAGCCCCGAGCTCGCCGCCGTCATCACCGATAAGCGATAGGCGCAGAGATGCTCGAGCAGGTGCTTCTGTCGCTGCGCAACTGGTTCGTCGCCGACAAGCGCACGGGGCGCGTCCGCATCGAGGGCGGTAGCCTCGTGCCACCCGCGGCCCTCGGCCTCAAGGAGGGCCAGTACATCCGCATCACGGGCTCGACGTTCAACGATGGGTTGCACTCATGGCCCTACAACGGCCTCACGGACGAGGAGTTCGTCGGCACCGTCTGGGCGCTCGCCATCCCGCAGGCCGTGGTCGACCTCGCCGGCGAGATCGCGGCGTGGCAGACCGAGCACGCCAAGGAGCTGGACAGCCCGTATGCATCCGAGAGCTTCGGCGGCTACAGCTACACGCGCGTCGGCGGCGACGGCTCGCCCATCACGTGGCGACAGCAGTTCAAGGCGCGTCTCGACCCTTGGAGAAAGCTGTGAGTCGCCTGTACGAGCGCATGGCGGTGGCGTGCGCGAGGCTCGTCGCAAAGACCGAGCCTGACGGCGAGGGCGGCTTCAAGACCGTCCTCGCCGTCGGCGACGGCTTCACGGCGGCGATCGTGCGCGACAGCTCCACGGCCTCGCGCATCGCGGAGCACGACGGCGTGAGGAACGTCTACACAGTGACGACCGCCGAGCCGCTGCGGTACGGCGACCTCTTCCAGCGTACGTTCGACGGGCAGGTATTCCGCTGCACGTCGAACGCGGACGACGGCGCCGCGCCGTGCTGCGCGTCGTTTGGCTTCGGCCAGTGCAGCGCGGAGGAGTGGGAGGTGCCGGATGGCGACTAAGGCGGCAGCGCTGCAGGCTTGGCTCGAGGGCTTCGGGCTGCCCGTGTACCGCGACTCGGCTGTGCCGGGCGAGGCGAAGATGCCCTACATCACCTACGACCTGCCGACCGCGGCGTTCGGCACGCAGTGCAACTCCGAGGTGAACCTCTGGTACCGGACCTCGTCCGAGGCCGCGCCCAACGCCAAGGCCGAGGAGGTCGCCCGGGCGCTCGGGCTCTCCGGCGTGTTGCTGCCGTGCGACGGCGGCGGCATGTGGGTAATGCAGGGCGAGCCGTTCTGCAACGCCATGGCCGACGAGGACAACGCCGTGAAGCGCCGAATCATCAACCTGACCATTGAGTACATGACCAGCTACTAGGAGGTCATATGTCTAAGTTCACGCGCATCCCCGAGAACACGTTCAAGGAGATCGTAATCAACGCGGGCCTGCTCGCCACGAACTTCAGCCCCAATACCGCCGAGGTCGCGGAGTCCGAGCTGATGGGCGCGACGAGCGGCGGAGTCAGCTTCACCGCCACGCCAAGCTTCATCGACTATGGCGAGGACATCGACAACTGCCCCGCCAACACGATGGAGCTGAAGCGCATCGACAGCATCGAGGCCAAGCTGAGCGGCACATTCGTGACGCTGAACACCGCGCTCGGCAAGAAGCTCGCGGCAGCAGCCGACGAGACCGCAGGGAAGATCGTCCCGCGCTCCGCGCTCTCGGAGGACGACTTCGCCGACATCTGGCTCATCGGCGACTACTCGGGCGAGAACGGCAACGGCTATATCGCCGTTCACCTCATCAACGCGCTCAACACGGGCGGCCTGCAAATCACGACGCAGAACAAGGCCAAGGGCCAGTTCGCGTTTGAGTTCACGGGCCACTACTCAATCAAGACCCCCGAGATCGTGCCCTACGAGCTGTATATCAAGCAGGAGATTGGAGCCTAACCATGAAGCTGGAGAACCTTAACGCCGACGAGTTCCAGAACGCCATGTGCCTGTTGGCGGACGTGGCGGAGGACGTCATGAACGGCGAGCTTGGCGCAAAGGCCAAGGCGGCCTACGCCAAGTTCCGCGCTGATTCCGCCAAGGCGAAGGCCAAGGCGAATGCCAAAGTCAAGGGCGACCCCGAGGCCGCGAAGGTAGCCGCCGCCTCCGAGGTCAACGGCCTCGCCGTGGACATGGTGGCGGGATTGCTGCCCGACGTGCTGCGCCAGGGCGGCGAGATCAGCTACAAGCTGCTCGCCGCGCTCGACGGCCAGACACTCGAGGAGTACAAGGCCGACTTCACCGTCAAGAAGTGGGTGAACGACATCAAGGATGCCATCGACGGCATCGACGGCATCAAGGACATTCTGGCTCCTTTTTTTGGATAGCCGCCGAGGACCCATCTCACATATGGCTCTGTCTGGGCGAGTACGTCGGGCCACGGCGTGCTCGCCCTTTCTGTAGGTACATGGTCGCGCGGTGGCGCGAGCGGGACGAGCGGGAGGCGTTCCGCGTGTACCTGAGCGAGTCGGTGCGCCTCATGGCGCAGGGGAAGTGGCTCAAGGAGCCCTTTCTGAGCATCGTCAACGGCGGTGCGGGCGATGGGTCCGAGGCGGAGGACACGCGCGGCGGCGACGAGATCGCCGCAGACATCATCGAGCGGATGGGATTGAAGGTGGTCTAGGTGAACCTTCTCGACCTGATGATTAAGGTCGGCCTCAAGGACGAGGCCAGCGGCAAGGCCGAGGGCGTGGCCTCGAAGGTCGTGGGCACGCTGGGAAGTGCAGGCACGGCAGCGGCCAAGGCTATCGGCGTTAGCGTCGCCGCCGTCGGCGCGGGCGTCGCCGCCATCGGCGTGGCGAGCACGCAGGCCTACGCCGCGTACGAGCAGAACGTCGGCGGCATTCAGAAGATTTTCGGCAACATGGGCAAGTCGCTCGACGAGTACGCCGCGCTCACGGGGCAGACCGTCGAGCAGTGCTCCGGCAAGTGGCAGCAGCTCGAGCAGGCGCAGACCACGGTGCTCGCAAACGCCGACGCAGCCTACAAGACGGCCGGCATTAGCGCCAACCAATACATGGAACAGGTGACGGGTTTCTCGGCCTCGCTCGTTTCCTCACTGGGCGGCGACACGGTAAAGGCCGCGAAGTACGCCAACACGGCAATGGTCGACATGAGCGACAACGCCAACACCTTCGGCACGGCGATGGAGGACCTCCAGAACGCGTACCAGGGCTTTGCGAAACAAAATTACACGATGTTGGACAACCTCAAGTTGGGCTACGGCGGCACCAAGGAGGAGATGCAGCGCCTCATCAAGGACGCGCATGCCGTCAACTCCGCCGTGGACGAGTCGAGTCTGTCCTTCGACAACATCGTGCTCGCCATCCACACGATGCAGGAGCAGATGAACATCGCTGGCACGACCTCGCGCGAGGCGGCAACCACCATCGAGGGCTCCTGCAACATGGCGAAGGCCGCCTGGGAGAACTGGCTGACCGAGCTGGGCAAGGACGACGCCGATATGGGCAAGCTCACCGAGGAGCTGGTCGAGTCGGTCGAGACGGCGGCTTCGAACGTCATACCGCGCGTTGCGACCATCGTCGGCACGGCGCTGTCGCAGCTACCGAGCCTTGTCACGTCGGTCGGTCCCGTGCTCGGCCAGGCGTTCGTCGACATCTTCACGCAGGCGCTCGACAGCGCGGCTGAGGCCGTGCCCGGGCCCATGGGCGACATCCTCTCCGCCGTTTCGGACGGCGTGGACGAGATCGGCGAGCGCTTCAAGGGCCTTGGCGAGATCTGGTCGGCTGGTGACAACCCGCTCGAGTCTCTGCACCTCGCCATGGTCTACGGCCTGACGCTGCTCGAGGGCGACCTGTCTACGCTGCAGGAGAACATCACCTCTTCGCTGCCCGGCATCGCCGAGGGCTTCGCCGACGTGGGCGGCGAGGTCGTTCCCAGGCTCGCCGAGGGAATCGAGATGGGGCTGTCGTTCCTCTCCGAGACGGCGGCGTCGCTCATGACATCGCTCGGCGGCTACCTGTCCGAGAACCTGCCCTCAATCACGGAGAGCGGCCTGCAGATTCTCACCGGCCTCTCCGAGTCCATAGCCGAGAACGCGGGCGTTCTGGCAGAGGGCGCGGCGAACCTCATCGTCGGCTTGGCGCAGGGTATCGCCGACAGCCTGCCGACGCTCATCGAGCAGGCCCCGGTCATCGTGCAGAACCTTGCCAGCGCGATCAACGACAACGCGCCAATACTGCTCGGTGCCGGCATCCAGGCAATCGTGACGCTGGCACTTGGCATCGTGCAGGCGATACCGACGCTCATCGCCAACATCCCGGCAATCTTCTCGGCCTTCGTCTCGGTGTGGTCGGCGCTCGACTGGCTGAGCCTCGGCAGAAACGCCATCACGTTCCTTGGCAACGGCATCACCGGCATGGCCGGTTTCGTCAGCTCGTGCGGCACCAACATCGTGTCCGCCATCCGCGGCGCGATCCAGAACCTGCCGTCCACCCTGGCGAGCATCGGCCGCAACGGAATCAGCAGCCTGGGCTCCGCCATCCGCGGCGCGGTCGGCTTCGTGACCTCGGCTGCCGCAAGCATCGGCAGCTCCATCATGAGCGCCCTGTCCTCCATCCCGGGCCGCGTGGCCTCCATCGGCTCGCAGATCGTGCAGGGCATCGCAAACGGAATCAGCGGCGCGGCAGGCGTGGTCGTGAGCAAGATTACCGGCGTGGTTGGCGGCGCCATTGAGGCGGCCAAGAACCTGCTCGGCATCCACTCTCCCTCGCGCGTGTTCCGCAAGATTTTCGGCTACGTCATGGAGGGCGCGGCCCTCGGCATCGACGACACGGCGGACGAGCCGGTTAAGTCCATGAGGTCGGCGGTGCGCAACGTCGAGAAGGCCGCCGTGTTCGGTGTGAGCGTTACCGGCGGCGGAGCATACGGGGCGACCGCCAACGGAGCCGCGGGCACCGCGGGCGGCGGCAACGTTTACAACCTCTACCTCGACGGCGACCTGCTGGGCGTCGACGGGCGCGTGGCCTCCGCCTTCAGGAGCTTCGTCGCGGCGGTGGAGCAGAGCATGGCGATGGGGGTCGCGTAGGATGGCGCAGGGAAACTGGGTTCAAGGCGGAAGCGGCTACCGCAAGTACTGCTGGTGCGCGTACGTGGACGTTGCTGAGGTCGGGCGCACGGACACCACCGTGACGTACCGCGTCACGCACGGCTACGGCACACGCTACGCCATCGACTGCTACGCGAACGGCAGCTCGTCGGCGGGCGGCTCGTGGAACGGCTCGGTCTACTCGACGAACAACTCCGGCTGGGTGTGGGTCCAGTGCACGTCGCGCGACGTCGAGCTCGCGCGCGGCAACGGCGACGCCTACAACCACACCTTCACGGGCCAGATTAACGTCACGGGCGGCTTCGGCAACGGAACGTCGAACGCCTCCAACACCGTCACGGTCCCGTGCCGTGCCTACCACACGCCGCACACGCCGAAAAACATCAGGGCGGAGCGTCTGAGCGACACCAGCGCGAAGGTCAGCTGGGACGTCGACTACACGGGCATGAACGGCGACTACCCCTTGTCGACCGTGACCGTCGGCGTGGTGAAGAACGGCCCGGGGAAGTTCACCGACGTCGGCACCGTCAGTGGGGATACCACGAGCCACACCTACAACGGCCTCGAGCCGGGCTGCATGTACATCTTCTCAGCCAAGGCGACGGGCCCCGGCGGCACGTCGGACTACGGCGTGAGCGCACCGGCGATCTACACCACGCCGACGGCGCTCGGCATGCTCGAGGCAGTCAAGGCGGAGGCGGCGAAGGTCGTGCTCAAGGGGCACGACGCACCGGCCTTCGTCGACAGCTGGGAGTTCCAGCTCACGACCGACGGGCGCAAGACGTGGGTCGATGCGGACGTGAACGCCTCATGGGAGGACGAGGAGGCACCGGCGGGTACGGTGCGCTACCGCGCCCGCGCGGTCAAGAGCGGCCTCAAGGGGCCGTGGACCGAGTCAAACGAGGTCACGACAATATGCCCGCCGCTCGCACCGTCCATCAGGGGCGTCAGGGCGGCTTACGCCACGGGTTCGACCGTGACGCTCGAATGGGTGCCCAACCATCCGGACGGCTCGGCGCAGACCTCAGCCGAGGTGCAGGTCACGACGCCGACGGGTCCCACCACCACGACGGTCGATGGCCCGGGTACGAGCCTGAAGCTGCCGACTGGCACCAAGGGCCTCTACACCGTGCGCGTGCGCACCAAGGGCCTCGACGAGGACTGGGGCGCATGGTCGAGCGCGGCGGCATATACCGTGGCGGACGCGCCCCAGGCATTCTTCACCGACCCGGCTGCGGACGGGGCGACCCTGCGCGCGGTGCCGCATGCCTTCACGTGGAAGGTGGCCGACGAGACGGGCGTCAGCCGACAGTACCTGTCTTTGTGCGACATCAGGGGCAACCTCCTGTGGAGCGGGACTGTGGACAAGGACGCGCGCTCCTTTGGCCTCGGCTACGCACAGCACGCCTTCGTCAACTTCACGCCGTACAGGGTCATGCTCACGGTCACGGCCGGCTCGTCGCTATCGGTCACCGTCTCGAGAACTTTCCGGACCGACTGGGCACCGCCAGCCAAACCGTCGCTCAACATCTTCGTCGACGAGAGGCTGGGATGCCAGCTGTCGGTATTCCCAGGCAAGGCCGACAGCGACGACACGCCCGAGACGTCCTACTTCACCGTGTCACGCGTCCTGCCCGACGGCTCGACCCTGCAGCTCGGCTCTCACCTTGCGGCGGGCGAGGGCGCGAGCGACCCGCTGCCTCCGCTCAACAGCGAGTTCGAGTACGTCGCGGTCGCCTACGCCGCGACGGGCGTGAGTACGGCGACGAGGGTCAAGACGACCGTGGCGAGCCGCGCGGTGGCTCTCAACTGGGGAGCCGGCGCTGAGAGGTCGTGGCTCGGGCGCTATCTCAAGAAGGGCTCGAGCCGCAAGGTGACGCACGGGTACAAGATGCTGCACTTCGCCGACGGCGGGGAGGGGCTACCCGTCTCGTACGGCATCAACGAGAGGGACGTCAAGGACAGCATGGACTTCCTGCTGCTCGACGAGGAGGACTACAAGTCATTCCTCGAGGTCATGAACATGGCGGGGCGCTTCTGGGTGCGCGATCTCTACGGCGAGCGGTTCCGCGCCCGCCTCAGCTGTAGCGTGAAGCGTTCCGACGGCGCGTGGGTGGCTTCGTGCGACCCGACGTGGGAGACGTGGGAGGAGCCCGCCAATGGCTGATAACTGGACGAGGCCGTTCGACGCCTCCTACGACTTCGTGCGCGTCTCGCGCGAGACGGGGCTCGAGCTCGACTTCGTGCGCGACATCGAGAACGGCGGCTCCATAGAGCGCAACGCGAACACGGCGCTCTACGAGACCGCATCCCTGGACTTCGCCGACAAGTTCGACGTCGGCAACGACTTTTTGCGCGTGTACCTCAACGCCTCCTTCTCGGACGGCAGCGAGAGGCGCGAGTGCCTCGGAACATTCATGCCGCAGGTGGACTCGGTGGACATCGACGGCGCCTACCGCGAGGGACAGATCAACGCCTACGGCCTCCTGAAGCTGCTCAAGGACGACGACTTCGACGGGCCCTACGTGATCGTCAAGGACTCCAACGCCGTCGAGGAGGCCGTCAAGATAGCCGAATCGGTCGGCCTCACCGTCTACGCCGACAGTAGCAGCCTCCTACTCGGCAGCAACTGGGTGTTCGGCGTGGGCAAGAGCAACGACGCCAAGACCAAGCTGGACGCCGTGAACCTGCTCCTCGAGGCTGCCGGGTTCCGCTCGGCGGCGACCGACCGAATGGGCAACGTGCTCTTCAGGCGCTACGTCGAGCCTGCCGACATGCCCATCTCGGCGGAGTTCACCGAGGGCAGGGACGCGCGCTTCATGTCTGCCATGACCGAATCGACCAACCGCGCCGAGGTCTGCAACGTCGTACACGTGGACTTCAGCACACAGGACGCATCGGTGCGCGGCACGGCGGTGGACGACTCGCCCGACTCCGACCTCTCGACCGTTTCGGTCGGGCGCCGCATCGTCAAGAGCTACAGCTACGACAGCCTGCCGGGCGTGGACACCGAGGACAGCAACCTTGTCGAGGGCGCCGCCAACGCCCTCATCGGCATCGGAAAGAAGTCTGAGAAGAACTTCCGCAAGAGTGATTCGCACGGCAGCATCCAGACCGTCTATGTCCCCGACTCGCCGCAGACGGGGGTGATCTTCGGCATCAAGGTCGTCTCGACTGGCGGTCGCGTCGGCTTCTGCCAGGACGAGGGGCCGAGCGTCAAGAAGGACACGGACTACACGCAGAGCGTGTGGGTCAAGGGCACCAAGGGCGCGACGGGCATCATACAGTCCTTCTGGGACCAGGAGAGGGCGCTTGGCCCGGTGACCGAGGGCTTCACTCTGACTGGCGATTGGCAGAAGGTTAGCTACACCTACCACGCCACGGAGACACACAACAAGGTCAGCTGGGGCTACTGCTACATCGACGGCGGCGAGGCTGTCTTCGTCGCCGACAAAGTCGAGGAGGGTTCCACAGCCACACCTTGGCCCCAGGACGCCATGCAGGCGGCTGCGGACCGCAAGGCGGCGGAGCTGCTCGCCACCGAGCGCGCCGTGACGCGCACGGACGAGTTCAGGAGCGTGTACAAGCCCGTCGAGCCGTGCATGGCGGTGGCGATGAACTACAGGACCGGCGGGGTTGTCGGCAAGCTGGCAATCCAGAAGCAGGCGCTGACGCTTGACGCTGGCTGCGTCATAAAGCACACGGCGAGGAGGTACGAGCGATGAGCGATTCGGCGGTCGAGATCAAGGGCGCGGCGGTGCGGTTGGCGGCGGCGATTCCGTCGGGCGGCAAGCGGCTGACGATGGAGTTCGGCACGGTCGTCGGTGTCCATGGAACGGCGCTAGACGTGATGCTGCGCGGTGCGGTCGTGACGGTCCCGATGGTGCGCTCCTGCACGGGGTGCGTCATCACCGACCGCGCCGTGATCCTGTCGCAGGGACCGCTGGCCGTGTGCATCGGCACGATGGCAGCGGTGTAGGCCGGCGTTACGGGGGCCCGAACCTGCAATGTGGCGGGGAATGGGCCCCACCACATTGCAGAACGGGAAGGAGGTCGGATGGAGGTACTCAAGCTCTTCGCGCCGTACGGGCCGGGGTGGCTCGGCGGCGTGCTGCTGGCGCTGATCGCCTTCTATTTCGGTAGGCAATTTTTGGCCGAGTACAAGGTCCAGAACGAGCGCAAGGCGAACATCGACCTCAAGCGCGAGGAGCGAAAGCAGGCCGAGGTGGACGAGCGGGCGCAGCGCGACCGTGAGCGTTCGCAGATGGAGGGTCGCATTGCCGCGCAGATGGAGCGCAGCAACAGCCTCATGGAGGCCATGAAGACGCTGATGGAGTCCGTGGTGGCCTCGAACGAGGTACTGCACTCGGACCTCGCGCACAGTCAGGCGCGCAGTCAGGGGATGGCCGACCAGGTCAGCCACATCAAGGACCGCGTAGACCTCATGTACAACAAGGAGACAAGCAGATAGGAGCAATCGAATGAACGAGATTCAGGCGGGCCTCACGGTCGCCACGGTGCTGGTCGTGCCGTACATCGTGCAGGCCATCAAGACGAAGGCAATGACGGGCAACATCGCCCGCTGGATTGCCATTGCCGCATCGGCGGGCTGCGGCGCGCTCACCGCGATGGCGGGCGGCGTCCCGGCCGACCCCTCGGCATGGGTGACGTCCATCTTCGCCTGCGTTGGCGGCGTGCAGGTGGCCTACGCGGCCTTCAAGACCGTTGGCGTGACCGACAAATGGCTCGATGCACTTCTCGCATTGGGCGATATCAAGAAGGACTAGTCATGGCGATCACTCAACGCGAGGCCTTCGCGCAGGTCATGGAGCACCTATGCTCCCATGACGGCGGCTCCGGTCATGGTTACTCGCAATACAATCGCATGGGCGACGGCACAACCGAGACGATCAGGCTGTCGGATGGCACGACCGTGACCATTGCCGGCGGCGACCGCGACTGCTCGTCTGCCGTCATCACGGCACTCCGCGCCGTCGGCATCAACACGTTCGGTGCCACGTATACCGGCAACATGCGCGAGCAGCTGCTCAAGACCGGTCTTTTCGGTTGGCGAAAAATGGGCGTCAAGTCAGCGCAACGTGGCGATATCTACCTTAATGAAAAGTGCCACACCGCCGTGTGCATCTCGCCTTACGGCTCCAAGCGTGGCGACCTCTTGGCGCAGTTCTCCATCTCGGAAAAGGGCACCATCGCCGGCACAAAGGGTGACCAAAACGCTCGCGAGTCCAACATCAAGGCCTACTATAGCTATCCATGGGATGGCACTCTTTATTGGCTCAGCGACGGCAAGACGCTCTCCGGCACCAATACCGAGGTCGCCGACAACACCGATGCTGATCTCGGCGACGTTCGTTACTGGGGCCCAAAGTTCACGCGAGCAATTCAAAAGCAGCTCGGCACGACCGTGGATGGAGTGATCTCTGGTCAGCATGTAGCTCACCAGAGGTATTTCTGGGCGGTCGACCAGCGATGCGTCGAATGGACCAAGACCGGCAAGGGATGTGGCTCCGACATGGTGCTCGCATTGCAGCGCAAGGTCGGATGCGCCATCTATCCTGTCGTCGGCGGTGTCCAGGCTCGACAGATGACCAACGGCACCATCCACAAGCACCAGCAATGGCTTATGAACCATGGCATCTCGGTCGGATCGCGTGGTGCCGATGGCTTCCATGGCCCCGACACCAACAGGGCTGTCGCCCAGGCAATCAAGCGCAAGTTCTATGCAGCTTAGTCAGGAGCTTATATGTTAGGCAACATCCTCATGGTACTTTTAGGCGCACAGCTGGGCAGCTTCGTTACGGTTGTCGCGCTCGCCTTAATCTGGGGCGGGAGCGACCGCGGGCGATAACAGCAAAGGGGGCCGTGGCGACGAACCGCCACGGCCCCCTTTCGTATCCCTCGAATATCCTAAGTTGCCGCAAAACCCTAAGTGCAGTCAGCGTGTTGCGGTACTGTCAGCGAGTTTTGCCTGATGGTCAGCATCAATAGCGAGCTGCGGCAAACTGTCTCAGTACTGCCACATGTGATTGACGGGGCCGGAACCTTTGCCCATGTCAAAGCCGGCGGCGAGAGCGCCGGTTAGGTAGGCCTTGCCCGCGTTGACGGCATCGGCAAGATCCATACCCTGGGCCAGCGCGCAGGCGATGGCGGACGAGAGCGTGCAGCCGGTGCCGTGTGTGTTGTCGGTCTCGATGCGCTTGTGGCGGAACCACGTGGTGAGTGGATCTCCCAGATGGTTGCCCTCGTCATCGAGTGGCGCGGGTTCGGCCAGTACATCGTTGGCCTCGTTGACAAGATGCCCGCCCTTAACGAGGGATGCGCAACCAAAGCGGCGGGTGAGGAGCATGGCAGCATTTTGCTGCGTGCGCTCGGAGTCGACCTCGTAGTCGAGCAGGGCCATGGCCTCGGGAATATTGGGTGTGATAACCGTCGCTAGCGGGAACAGGCGGCGGGTGAGCGCCTCGGCGGCATCTTCGGCAATCAGCCGTGCGCCCGAGGTGGCTACCATGACGGGGTCGACTACCACGTTTGTCGCGTTCCAGGCGCTCAAGCGGTCGGCGATAACATCGATAATCTCGGCAGAGGAAACTATGCCAATCTTGACGGCGTTGGGGCGGATATCGGCAAAAACGGCATCGATCTGCGCCGCGACAATATTCGGGGAGATGTTCTGCACGGCGGTGACGCCCAGGGTGTTCTGTGCGGTGATGGCGGTGATGGCCGTCTCGGCATACAGGCGGTGCGCCGTGATGGTCTTGATGTCGGCCTGAATGCCGGCGCCGCCGCTGGAATCGGATCCTGCGATGGATAGAACGGCAGGTACCTTACTGCGATCCATGTTCGCTCCCTTGTTCGGTCGGAATCAAATGGGTCTATAAGCCAGCATTATAAAGATGCCCGGGCCGACTCTATGTCGAACCCGGGCGGGCGATGCAATCTTTACGCAAATGCAAGCAAATGTTCACACGTCAACAATTGACAGGCACCAGCTCGCCGCCAGAAGCGGCCGCGGCGACAGGGCTAGTCCTCCATGCCGAGGTCGATCGTGGTGCCTTCGAAGATCTTGTTGACGGTGCGGACGGCGCACATCTTGCCACACATGGTGCAAGTGCCCTCGGTGGCGGCGGGGGACTCCTCGTAGCGCTTCTTGCCCGTAACCGGGTCGAGCGCGCACTTCCACATGGCGTCCCAGTCGAGCTTGCGGCGTGCCTGGCCCATCTTGTCGTCCATGTCGCGGGCGTGGGGCACCTTTTTGGCGATGTCGGCGGCGTGTGCGGCGATCTTGGTGGCCATGAGGCCGTCGAGCACATCCTGGGCGTTGGGCAGGCATAGGTGCTCTGCCGGTGTCACGTAGCACAGGAAGTCGGCACCGGAGCTGGCGGAGATGGCGCCGCCGATGGCAGCGGTGATGTGGTCGTAACCCACGCCGATGTCGGTCACCAGCGGCCCGAGCACATAGAACGGAGCATTGTGGCACAGGCGCTTCTGCAGTTTCATGTTGGCAGCGATCTCGTCGAGCGCCATGTGACCCGGGCCCTCGACCATGACCTGGACGCCGGCGGCCCAAGCGCGCTTGCACAGCTTGCCCAGCTCGATCATCTCGGCGGTCTCGGTGGCGTCGTTGGAGTCGTAGAGGCAGCCCGGGCGGCAGGAGTCGCCGAGCGAAATCGTCACGTCGTACTCGTGGCAAATCTCGAGTAACTCGTCGTAGAACTCATAGAACGGGTTCTCGTTACCGGTGACCTCCATCCAGCCAAACAGCAGTGAGCCGCCGCGGCTCACGATGTTCATCAGGCGGCCGGTCTCCTTAAAGGTCTTGGTGACTGACTTGTTGATGCCGCAGTGAATGGTCATAAAGTCCACGCCGTCCTCGGCATGCGCGCGCACGACTTCGAACAGGTCGTCCTTGGTGAGCTTGACCAGCGGCTTTTCCATGTAGCCGATGGCGTCGTACATGGGGACGGTGCCTACCATGAGCGGCGTCTCGTCGATGAGCTGCTGGCGGAACTGGCGCGTCTTGCCCGAGTTGGAGAGGTCCATGATGGCGTCGGCGCCAAAGTCCTCGGCAATCTTGACCTTCTTCCATTCCTCGGCGGCATCGGCCTTGTCGCCCGAGATGCCCAAGTTCACGTTGACCTTGGTGGACAGGCCCTCGCCGACACCAAAGGCGCGCATGCCCTTTTTGATATGCACGATGTTGGCGGGAATGGCGATGCGGCCGTCTGCCACGCGCTCGCGGATGTACTCGGGGTCGCGATGCTCGCGCTCGGCGACCTCTTTCATCTGAGGTGTGATCTGCCCAGCGCGGGCGAAGTCGATTTGCGTGACGAGCTTGGGCTCGGTCTGTGTGCTCATTGGCACGGCTCCCTTCGTTGGCATTACCCATATCAGGTTTGCGGGTCAGGGCGGGCGCGCCCAGTCTCAGCCTGCCGTCTTGTCCTGCAAGCTCCCCGTTTATGTGGTGGGCTCAAGTATAGCTCGAATGGGTACGATTGACGCGATGAGCATGCCCGTGGGGAGGCGAACATGGAAGACAAGCATCTATATCGAGAGGCGCAATGGGATGTATCGGCCGAGGAAAGCCGTGCGCACCATGGCCTTGTCGCGATTGGTTTTGCGGTGCTTGCCGTGCTGGTAATTGCCTGCTGTATCTGGACGTTTGGCGGTCGCGGCGGCGCTGCATGGGAGTTCGAGGCTGATGATAGCCTACCGATTATGACGGTGAGGAGTACTGGCGGTAATGCCAATACGCTCGCCGTTCCGGGCGATTATTGGTACCCGCGCGATGAGTTTGTGCAGTTGCAGCTGAGTGGTGGGTCCATTCCAGGTGAAGAAATCGAACGTGTGACGTTTGACGCGGCGCTCAAAACGCTGACGGTGAAGCTCAAAGATCAAGGGGGTGTGCCCACGACGATGGACATCGCCCTGACGGAATGGCGTCTTGAGCCTCCGTCGGGTGTTGCGGTTTCCGAGGTTGAGCACGTCAAGATTGTCTATCAGGACGGTTCGACAAACGGGATTGCAAAGGCCGACGGTCTAGCGGAATAGGTGTCGAGCCTAGCCAGCCAATTCATAAAAGTTGCGGTGGAATAGTTCCCGATTGTGCGATAAAAGGCTCAAATAGGAACTATTCCACCGCAAGTTATATAGAGAAGGCTGAGCGGGTCAGTGCTGGGTGCCGGCTCTAGAGCGTCTGTTCGTTGATGAACACGAGGGTGCCTGGGTATGAGAGTTCGGGGGCGTGGCGATAGCCGATGTTGAACTCGGTGAGACGGCCGGCGTCCTCGAGCTTGTTTTCTGCCATCCAGCGCACCATGGAGCCGCGCGCCTTTTTGCTGGCGGTCGAGCGCTGGATGGGCTTGCCGTTGCGGACACTTTCGCCAAAGAGACACGTGACGGTTGTGGCGTCGCCTGCGAGATGGGGTAGAACGGCCTTGGCGTACTCCGCGCTGGCAAGGTTGACGATCGTAGCGTTGGAGCCCGCCGGAGCGATGACCCGTGCGAGCTTGTCGCCCCAAAACGCGTAGAGGTCTCGGGCATCGTCGACGGCAAGCTTCGCGCCCATCTCCAGCCGATACGGTTCAACGGCATGAAAGGGGCGTACGCATCCGTAAAGGCCCGAGAGGATCCACAGATGGTCTTGCAGCCATGCGAGCTGCGCGGAATCCATCACCTCGGGCGCCATGCTCTGGTATTGAATGCCGTGATAGGACATGACGGCAGGGGAGAGGTGACGGGCGAGTTCGGGATTGTCGAGATCGCTGTTTTTCAGGATGGGCCCGAACTCATGCAGGGTGTTGAGGCAAGGCCCCAGCAGTTTGTCACTCACGTTCCATAGCGCTTGTAGGCCGCCGCTGCCTTCATTTCGTTCGATATCTAGCAGTGCGCGGTGGAGGCGAGCCGTTTCGTGCGCAAAAGGCGGTATGCCCAAGACTTCAAAAGCATCTTGGGCCGCGCGCATCTGCTTGGCGGGCGAAATGATGACCTGCAGCATGAACTCTCCTCTGCCAAAAAGGAAGTTGCGGTGGAATACGGCCTGTTTTGGCCGTTGATGGGCCAGTTTAGTCCGTATTTCACCGCAACTGATGAAGGGTGGATTAGGCGCGCTCGAGGAAGGCCTTGTAGCCGCGGTAGGCCTCGTAGATGTCGGCCTTGTTGGCGACCTCCCACAGGGCGTGCATGGACAGGACGGCAACGCCGGAGTCGATGACGTTCATGCCGTACTTGGCCATGATGTAGGCGATGGTGCCGCCGCCGCCCGCGTTGACGCGACCGAGCTCACAGGTCTGGAAGTCCACGCCCGCCTCGTCCATGATGTCGCGGATGAGGGCCACATACTCGGCGTCGGCGTCGTTAGAGCCGCCCTTGCCGCGGCTGCCCGTGTACTTGTTGAAGCACAGACCACGACCCATGAAGGCGGCGTTCTTGGTCTCGAACTTGCCGGCGTAGCCCGGGTCGAAGCCGGCGGACACGTCGGAGGAGAGCATGCGGCTGCGGGCGAGCGCGCGGCGCAGGGCCAGCGGGCTATCCTCGCCGGCGAGCGTCATGATCTCGGCGACGGTGTTCTCGAAGAAGCGGCTCGTCATACCGGTGGCACCCACGGAGCCGATCTCCTCCTTGTCGACGATGAGCGTGATGCTCGTGCGCTCCACGTTGGCGACGTCGATCTGGGCAAGCATGGAGGGGTAAGCGCAGACGCGGTCGTCGTGGCCATAGCCCAAAATCATGGAGCGGTCGAGGCCCATGTCGCGGGCAGGGCCTGCGGGCACGACCTCGATCTCGGCGGAGAGGAAGTCCTCCTCCTCGACGTCGTACTGCTCCTTGAGGATGTCCAGGAACATCTGCTTGACGGGCTCCTTAGGGGCGTCCTTGTCGTCCTCATCGAACTTGACGGGGCGGCCGCCCACGATCACGTCGAGGATCTCGGCATCGACGGCGTCCTTGGCAGGCTTGGACATCTGCTCACTCGAGAGGTGAATCAGCAGGTCGGAGATGGTAAAGACCGGGTCATCCGCCTTGTCGCCGATGTTGATGTCGACGGTGGTGCCGTCCTTTTTGCAGATGACGCCCACGAGTGCGAGCGGGGAGGCCACCCAGTGGTAGCTCTTGACGCCGCCGTAGTAGTGCGTGTCGAGGTAGGCCATCTCGCCGGCCTCGAAGGCGGGGTTCTGCTTGAGGTCCAGGCGCGGCGAGTCCACGTGGGCGCCCAGGATGTTAAAGCCCTGCTCGAGCGGGGCGGTGCCCAGGTTGACGAGCATAAGGTCCTTGCCGTGGTTGGCGGCGTACACCTTGTCGCCTGCCTTGAGCTCGCGGCCTTCGGCGATCACGGTCTCCAGGTCGACGTATCCCGCCTCCTCGGCCATCTTGATGCCGGTCTTGACGCACAGGCGCTCGGTCTTGTTCTCGCTCAAAAACTGCTTATAGCCGCGGCAAAGCTCCTCGAGCTCCTCGATTTGCTGTGGCGTGTACTTTTTCCATGCGCAGGGACGCTCCATGACGCAGGCTCCTTTCGGATCGATCGTGCTGGTTGATGTACCGTGAGCCATCGTATCACGCGTGGACGCGCGGTGGCGGGGAGGCTTGATGTGCGGTGGCCGCGGGGCGGGGAGCGTGTAAACTGGAGTGAGCAAACCGTGCCCAGCCCAAAGCGAGGTATTCAATATGTCTGACAAGCGCCGCACTTTTGCCGTTATCGACGGCAACTCGCTCATGCATCGCGCCTTCCACGCCGTGCCGCCGACCATGAACGCGCCGGACGGTCGCCCCACCAACGCGATCTTTGGCTTTCTGAATATGTTCCTCAAGATGATTGATGCCTTTAATCCCGACGGCGTTGTTGTGGCGTTTGACAAGGGCAAGCCGCGCGTGCGCATGGAGATGCTGCCGCAGTACAAGGCGCAGCGCCCGCCCATGGACCCCGATCTGCATGCTCAGTTTCCGATGATCAAGGAGCTGCTCACCGCGCTCAACGTGCCGATTCTGCAGTCCGAGGGCTGGGAAGGCGACGATATCCTGGGAACTATGGCGCGCCTGGGCGAGGAGGCCGGCTGCGACATACTGCTGGTGACCGGCGACCGCGACATGTATCAACTCGTGACCGAGCACGTCAACGTGGTCTCGACCCGCAAGGGCCTGTCCGACGTGGCGATCATGACGCCCGAGAGCGTGGATGACCTGTATCACGGCATTACGCCGGCGCTCGTGCCCGATTTCTACGGTCTAAAGGGCGATACGTCGGACAACATTCCCGGCGTACCGGGCATCGGCCCCAAAAAGGCGAGCGCGCTCATCGCGCAGTACGGCAGCCTGGACGAGGTCATCGCGCATGCCGATGAAGTCAAGGGCAAGATGGGCGAGAACCTGCGTGCGCACATCGATGATGCCCTGCTGAGCCGCAAGGTCGCAACCATTCGCACCGATGCGCCTGTCGAGCTCGACTTTGACGAAACGTCCTTCCCGGCGTTTTCTGCCGACGAAGTCTCCGCGGCGCTGGGCACGCTCGGCATTACGGCCATGCAGAACCGTTTCTTGTCGCTCATCGGTGGCGAGGGTGGGGCTGCGGCCGCTGCCAGCACGTTTGAGATTCCCCCCGTTATGCGCGCTGCCGCTGGCGATGCCGAGGCGCTCGCTGCCGTTGCCGACGAGATCGCTCGTGCGATCGAGGCAGGCGAGTGGATTGCCGCCGTGGTGGACGATGACAAGGAGGAGGGCGCGCTTTTTGGCCTGACACGCACGCTTTGGCTGGCGACGTCCAAGGGGCTGCTTGCGCTTGAGGAGGGCGATGGTGGTGCGCCTGCCGCGGTCGATGGCTTCAACTTCGCCCACGGCGTGATCGCCGGTGTGCTTGCTCGCCTGTTTATGGGGGGCCGCGTGGCGTGCCCGGATATGAAAGCACTACTGCATGAGCTTTCGCCCATCGATTCTTCCGAGCCCGAGCTCGTGGATCCGCTGGCAGTCGATTCCACGCGCATCTTCGATACCGTGGTTGCCGCCTACCTGTTGGATTCCGATCGCTCCGAGTTTGACGAGGCGTATCTGGCCGATACCTATCTGCAGATGGCGCTGCCTGCGGCGCGCGGCGCAGAGGGTGCCGGCGAGGACGCTCCAGCGCCTGCCGCCCGTACTGCGGCTCTGACGCTGGCGCTCGTGACGCCGTTGCGCGAGTGCATGGCCCGTGAGAATGCCGTCAACGTGTTCGATGGCATCGAGATGCCGCTCGTGCCGGTGCTTGCCAAGATGGAGCGCGCGGGCATGCTCGTGGATCCCGACCGCCTGCGTAATCTGTCCGAGGGCCTGGCGACCCAGATCACCGAGGTCGAGCGCAGCATTCGCGACCTGGCGGGTGACGAGACCTTTAATATCGGCAGTCCCATGCAGCTGTCGCATGTGCTCTTTGATGTGATGGGGCTTCCGACCAAGGGCCTCAAGAAGACTAAGCGCGGCTACTATTCGACCAACGCCAAGGTGTTGAGCGACCTTGCCCGCGACCACGAAATCGTGCGTTTGATCTTGGATTGGCGTGAAAAGTCCAAAATCAAGTCCACCTATCTGGATACGCTGGGCCCGCTGCGCCGTGGTGACGGTCGCGTGCACACCACGTACAATCAGACCATCACGGCAACGGGGCGTCTGTCCTCGAGCGACCCGAACCTGCAGAACATCCCGACGCGCTCGGAGCTGGGGCGTACCGTCAAGACGGCGTTTTCGGCAGGCGAAGGAAGCGTCTTTTTGGCGGTGGACTACTCGCAGATCGAGCTGCGTCTGCTGGCACATCTCTCGGGTGACGAGCACTTGGTGCGCGCCTTTAACGAGGGCGAGGACTTCCATGCCGAGACGGCGGCGCGCGTGTTTGGTGTGCCGGTGTCCGAGGTAACGCCCGACCTGCGCAGTCGCGCCAAGGCCGTGAACTTTGGCATCGTGTATGGTCAGCAGGCCTACGGCCTGTCGCAGTCGCTGCATATCTCGATGGCCGAGGCGCGCGACATGATCGACCGCTACTACGAGGCCTACCCGGGCGTGCGTACGTTCCTCGACAACGTGGTAGCACGTGCCAAGCAGATGGGCTACGCCGAGACCATGTATGGCCGCAGACGCCATATTCCCGAGCTCAAGGCCAAAAATCCGCAACTTCGCGGCTTTGGCGAGCGCACGGCCATGAACCATCCCATGCAGGGCACCGCGGCCGACATCATCAAGATCGCGATGGCCCGCGTAAGCCGCCGCCTGGAAGAAGAAGGCTTTGCCGCCCACATGATCCTGCAAGTGCACGACGAACTGGACTTTGAGTGCCCCATCGACGAAGTCGAGCGCCTAACCACCATGGTCCGCGACGTCATGGAGCACGTAGTGGACCTCCGCGTCCCCCTAATCGCCGAAGCCAGCACCGGCATAACCTGGGCCGACGCCAAGTAAAGACGCCCCACAACCCCAAAGTAACCAAACAAGAAGGGAGCCCCTCATCAACAAGGAGCTCCCTTCATCCAATTAAATTCAGCCAAAGTATCTAGGCGCCAAGACACCATCTAGGCGGCAAGCAAGTAAACCTAGGACCTGGCCGGGCGGCGCGGATTAGTTTTTCGTAGATTCCGCACGAGCCGGAAAGCACTTAATGTGCTTTCCGAGCGAGCCCAGGACCTGACCGAACGAAAAACTAATCCGCGCCGCCCGGCCAGGTCCGACGAGCCACGTTACCGAGCCGCCAAGATGGCGTCGATGAGCGTCAGTACGCCCCCGTCGTTGTTACTCGGAATGCGCCACTTGGCATGCGTGTTCATGTGCTCCTCGGCATTGTCCACGATAAAGCTGTGACCGACGCGCTCGAGCATGGGGATGTCGTTGTAGGTATCGCCCACGGCAGCGGCGTCGGCAATATCGATGCCCAGGTGCTCGCACAGGTGCGCGACGCCGGCGCCCTTGTCGACGCCCAGGTTCATAAAGTCGATCCACTCGCGCCCGGCGTTGGTGACGTAGAGCTTGTCCGAGAACTCGGGGCTATAGGTCTCGCGGAAAGCGGGCTCGGCGTCGTAGCCGGGGAAGAAGACCGAAATCTTGTTGGACTCGAAATCGATGCCCTCAAAGCTGTCGACGTAGTTGATTGTGTTGTAGTAGACGCTGATCTCGTCGTGGTATTGATGGTCGCGGGCAAGCACGTAGAACTCGTCGAAGCAGCACAGGACGGGGACAGCGCGAGGATCCTCCGAGGCACGGCTCAAGACCTGCTGATACAGCTCCACGTCAATATTGCTCTTATAGATATAGCTGCCGCGATAGATCACGCACGCTCCGTTATCGGGACAAAAAGCGAGGCGGTTCTTAATGCCCTCGAACATCTCTTCGAGCTTGGGGGCGGGACGTCCGCTGGCGGGGCAGAATACGATGCCTGCGTCGGCGAGCTTGTCCAGACACTCGTCGAGACCCTGGGGCAGCACGCGATCGTCGGTCAGCAGCGTCTTGTCCATATCGACGGCGAGAATCTTAATGTTGCCGATGTTGGCGTCCGATTCGTAAGTTTGCATAAAAATGCGCCTTTCGTTTCGAGATTGTTTCAGACGTTATAACCATCAACTAGTAGTCGAGCGTATTTTCGCAGGAATGGTGCGTATTTGCACTGCAATTCACAAACTAATGAAAAAACTTTTCAGAAATTTGAATTTGTCGCTTGCGCAGCGTGCACTTTATCGTAATATAGCGAACATCGAAAACGGAGACGGCAAAAGAGCCGTTTACCGAGGAAAAGGTACCGTTTGCGATATTTGAATTGCGCCCGGCGATACGTGAGAGGAGAGGCAGATGCAGTTCGTAAAGATCATCACCACTGCAGACAATGCCATCCGACGCCAGCGCGCAATTTCCCGACGACGATAACAATCGTCTCTGTCCGCATGGGGCGCAATGCCTCAACAGAGTCATTTTGAGGTCGTTGGGT
Organism: uncultured Collinsella sp.; assembly: GCA_900541665.1. GTDB lineage: Bacteria > Actinomycetota > Coriobacteriia > Coriobacteriales > Coriobacteriaceae > Collinsella. The sequence goes on along the minus strand of UQKV01000013.1, from coordinate 10,176 downwards.
TTAAGCACGACATAGCCGCATGTTTCTAGGGCATGCCTGTGATGCATTCTGCTGAATAACCTGATATTGCACGGTTTTTGACCTCAAGGTGACTTGCAACTGACCGATGTTCTAACTAGCTACCAAGGGCGAAAGGAAACAGCCATGAGCAAGGAAAAAGTCGTTCTCGCATATTCCGGTGGTCTTGATACATCCGTATGTGTCAAGTGGCTCCAGGACGAGAAGAATCTCGATGTCGTTTGTGTCTGCGGCAACGTGGGCCAGGAAGAGACCGGACTGGATGCCAAGAAGCAGAAGGCGCTCGACCTGGGCGTTCTCGATTGCCAGGTGCTCGACCTGCGCGACGAGTTCTCCGATGAGTTCCTGACTAAAGCCATCGCGGCAAACTCCATGTACGAGAACAAGTACCCGCTGCTCTCCGCTCTGTCTCGCCCGCTGCTTGCCAAGAAGCTTGTTGAGGTCGCCCACGAGTTTGGCGCGACCTACGTCGCCCACGGCTGCACCGGCAAGGGTAACGACCAGGTCCGTTTTGAGGCCGCCGTCAAGGCCCTCGACCCCGAGCTCAAGGTTATCGCCCCGGTTCGCGAGTGGGACCTGAAGTGCCGTCCCGACGAGGTCGCCTATGCCCACGCCCACAACGTGCCGGTTCCCGAGGGTGCCAACGACAACCCCTACTCCATCGACGACAACCTGTGGGGTCGTGCCATTGAGTGCGGTCACCTGGAGGATCCCTGGAACGAGCCGCTCGACGACGCCTGGGTTATGACCAAGAACCCCGAGGACACGCCGGACACCCCGACCTACACCGAGATTGAGTTTGAGGCCGGCAAGCCCGTCGCCGTAGACGGCAAGAAGATGAAGCTCTCCGAGATCGTCATCGCCCTCAACAAGATCTCCGGCGACAATGGCTTTGGCCGTCTCGATCTGGTCGAGGATCGCCTGGTGGGCCTTAAGAGCCGCGAGTGCTATGAGGTCCCCGGAGCCCTGACGCTCATCACCGCCCACAAGGCGCTCGAGGACATCTGCGTCGAGGGTGACCTGCTCAAGACCAAGATCAAGCTCGAGCAGGATTGGGCCACCGCCGTGTACAACGGCCAGTGGTACAGCCCGCTCAAAAACGCGCTCGATGCCTTTATGGCCGATACCCAGAAGTTCGTGACCGGCACTGTCCGTCTGAAGTTCTTTAAGGGCAACTGCCATGTCGTCGGCCGCAAGAGCCCCTTCAGCCTCTACGACTACGGTCTGGCTACCTACGACCGCGACACCACGTTTGACGAGAAGGCCAGCGCCGGCTTTATCGAGATCGATACGCTGTCGCTCAAGACGTGGGCAAAGGTCCAGGGCCCCAGCTCTGCTGCCGCCCAGGCCTAGCGCCTCCTTCCCTTGGTATCCGCGCGGCCCATCCGCGTGATACATAACGGGCGCACGGGGTCCCTACCTTTCGTTATGCTTGCTGACACTTCTTAACATCGGTGGCCCCTACGTTCCGCCCGCATATATGATGCCGCGTCTGCGGCTGAGTCCGAGCCCCGCCGGGGTTGTCCGGCGGGGCTCCTTCTATCAATTTGGCGGCTCTGCGCCTATATATATGAGGAGTATCCATTATGTTCAATGCTATTGCGCATGCTTTACTTGCCCTCGCGCCCGAGTTCGATGCTGCAAGGGTCGAGGACGTCCCTATGAGCCTGAAGGCCTGGATCGATGGTTCGCAGGGCAACATCCGGAGGGAGACGTTGGGCGCCAAGTGCATGGCGCGTCACTTCTTTGCAAATTAGCTACATGGCTCCGCACACGGTGGGGAATGTGTAAAACTAGCGGTTGAAAAATCGCTTTAGCGATATGGCGCATTGCTTTGGGCGCTTGTTTTGGTATTTGGAGAAAGGGGACGGTTCCATGGCTCTTTGGGGCGGTCGTTTTGAGGCAGGCGTGGCCGAGGTCACGCAGGAGTTTGGCGCGTCGCTGCCGGTCGACAAACATCTCTATAAGCAGGATATCGCCGGCTCTAAGGCGCATGCCAAAATGCTGGCGGCTCAGGGCATCATCAGTGCCGAGGACGAGCAGGCGATTGCCAAGGGCCTGACCGGAATCGAACAGGATATCGATGCCGGCAACTTCACCTTCGACATCAACGACGAAGACATTCATATGTCCATCGAGAGCGAGCTGACGCGTCGCATCGGCGAGGCCGGTAAGCGCTTGCATACCGGGCGTTCGCGCAACGACCAGGTGGCGACCGACACACGCCTGGGCGTCAAGGCGCTGGCCAAGGAGCTCATGGGGGCCAATCTTGAGCTGCGCCATGTGCTGGTGGATGCGGCTAAGAAGTACGACAAGGTGATTCTGCCGGGCTACACGCACATGCAGCACGCTCAGCCCGTGCTGCTGTCGCATCATCTGCTGGCGTATTCCTGGATGTTCGCGCGCGACTTTACGCGCCTGAAGGCCGCCTTTGATGCCGCCGACAACTGCCCGTTGGGTGCTGCCGCGCTTGCCGGTACGAGCTATCCGCTCGATCGTCAGATGACGGCTGCCGAGCTTGGCTTTGCGGGCGTGATTCCCAACTCGCTCGATGCGGTTTCCGACCGCGATTTCCTGCTCGATCTGCATTACGCCGGCTCCGTCATGGCCATGCACCTGTCGCGTCTTTCCGAGGAGATCGTGCTGTGGTCGAGCTCCGAATTTGGCTTTATCACGCTTTCCGACTCGTACTCCACCGGCTCGTCTATCATGCCTCAGAAGAAGAACCCCGACTTTGCCGAGCTTATCCGCGGCAAGAGCGGCCGAGTCTATGGCAACCTGGTGCAGCTGCTCGTGACCATGAAGGGCTTGCCGCTCGCCTATAACAAAGACTTGCAGGAGGACAAGGAGGGTGCGCTCGATACCGCCCATACGCTCATGCAGTGCCTGTCCGTTATGGCCGGTATGATTTCGACCTGGACCGTCAACGAGGATGCCATGGCGCGCGAGTGTGGCGTGGGGCACCTTGCCGCTACCGATGTTGCCGATTACCTGGCTAAGCGTGGTCTGCCGTTCCGCGAGGCACATGCCGTGGTGGGCCATCTGGTCCTGATGTGTGAGAAGCGTGGCTGCAATCTTGAGGACCTGCCGTTTGAGGTGTTCCAGGAGGCAAGCCCGCTCTTTGAGCACGACATTACCGAGGCGCTCGACATCCCCTCAATTGTCGCCGCGCGTACGACCGAGGGCGGTACCGCCCCTGCCGCCGTTGCCGTGCAGCTTGAGCGCGCCGAGGCACAGCTCGTGGCCGACGAGGGCGTGTTTGGATCGCTGACCAAGGTCGTCGAGATGGGCCACGGGGTAAAGTAAGGGTTTGGCCGAAGCCGTTTTTGCCATTTATTGAGGAATCATTTTTTGCTTTACGGGCGTCTGCTGATGTGGGCGTCCGTATTTTGTTGCTATGGGGGAGGGGCTTGTCGAGAAGTTCTGTAGGACCTTTGGGCAGGTTGTGAAGGGGGTACGTTCGCGGGCGGCAACCGACCGTCTGCTCTGCTCGATGCGGTTGATGGGCAGCAGGATGGTACTCTAATCGAGCTTCGAAACAGAAGTGACACATATGGAGCGCTTTAATAAATTGCAACGTTTCAATAAACAGCTTTTTGTTTAACTGCAGCTAAAACTCTGTTACGATGCAGTCCAGGCGGGTGCCGGAATGGGACTTGGGCACGCGCGAACCTACTTGAAAGGCTACCTTATGGCTATCGAGAAGACCTTCATCATGATTAAGCCCGACGCCGTGCGCGACCGCAAGATCGGCGAGATTGTTGCTCGCATCGAGCGCAGCGGCCTTGTCATCGAGCGCATGGAGATGACCACGCTCGAGCGCGCTACCGTCGAGGAGCACTACGCCCATCTGGCCGACAAGCCCTTCTTTGGCGGTCTCTGTGACTTTATGACGAGCGGTCCGGTCGTCAAGATGGTCGTTTCCGGTCTCTCCGCTGTTGCTAAGATGCGCACCCTCATGGGCGCTACTAATCCGCTTGACGCTGCTCCTGGTACCATCCGCGGCGACTTTGCCGTCGATGTCAACGCCAACGTGATCCACGGCTCCGACTGCCTGGAGAACGCCGAGATTGAGATCAAGCGCTTCTTTGGCTAAACCAGCTTTGACTCCTTAAAGCTGTTAGCGTGTGGCTTGGGCGCCGCGGAACTCCATCCGCGGCGCTCTTTTATACCAAAACCTATGAAGGGGCCCGCTCGGTCATAAGTTCCGAGCGGGCCCCTGCTGTTAGCTTGTGGCACTGAGCGGTTTAGGCCTCATCGACGACCTTGAGGCCGCGCGTGTGGTCGATCTCGTTGAGGAGGTTAACGCGACGCTCGTGACGACCGCCCTCAAACTCGGCGTCGAGCCACTCGTCGACAATCATCTTGGCGAGCTCGGAGCCAACGACTCGGGCGCCAAAGGCGAGCACGTTGGTATTGTTGTGCATGCGAGAGAGCTTGGCGCTGAAGGGCTCGGAGCACACGACGGCGCGTACGCCCTCGACCTTGTTGGCAGCCAGGCTAATCCCGACACCGGTGCCACAGATGAGGATGCCCAGGTCGACGTCGCCGTTGGCAACGGCCTTACCCACCTTGTAGCCGGCGATGGGGTAGTCAAAGCTCTCGGAGGTGTCGGTGCCAAAGTTCACGACCTCGCAGCCGCGCTCCTTCAGGTGCTCGGAGATGATGTTCTTGAGCTCGACGGCGGCGTGGTCGTTACCGATACCGATCTTCATGGATGGTTCCTCTCTGGTCTGTGCGGCGCAAATGCTAAAGGTGTTTACCGCGTTCGACTGCATGATAGCGCGACTTTTGCGTAAACGCTCGAGCGTTTTTTGGTCAAACGCTTTAGCAGGCAACAAGATCGGCTTCACATGAATAATGCCACCAATTTGTGCTCGAGCGCCGTCCGCCGGAACCATGGTTGCGGTTTTTGATGCATTGTTATCAAATAAAGGAACTAACCATTCTTGAGAGCCCAGCCCGTTATGCAAGCAGGAGATACCTATGCCTACCGATTCCATCCGTGATGCCGCGTTTTGCGATGTTTTGAACCGCGAACTTGTCTGTGCACTCGGCTGCACCGAGCCCATTGCCGTTGCCTATGCGGCGGCGCTGGCGAGTCAGACGCTCGGTTGCGAACCCGATCATATGGATGTTGCATGCTCGGGCAACATCATCAAGAACGTTAAGAGCGTGACCGTGCCCAACTCGGGCGGCATGCACGGTATTGAAGCCGCGGCCGTGCTGGGTGCCGTGGGCGGCGACGCTAAGAGCGCTCTCGAGGTGCTCGAGAGCGTTGACGATGAAGACCGTGCTCGCGTGACCGAGCTCCTCGCCGACGCCGGCTACTGCGATGTGTCGCTTGTCGAGGGTGTGCCCAACCTCTACATCAAGGTGACTGCGACGGCCGGGGGCCATACCGCGGTCGTCGAGATTACCGACCACCACACCAATGTCACGTGCCATACCCTCGACGGTATTCCGGTGTGCGGCAAGTCGGCGGGGGAGTGTGCCGCCTGCGCCGAGCGCGTCGTGGCCGAGCGGGCGGCAGATAACGCCGATACGCCCATGTCGATTGAGACCATCATCGACTTTATCGAGGACGGTGACATTGAGGACGCCCGCGCTGCCGTTGAGCGTCAGATTGAGCTGAATGGCGCAATCAGTGCCGAGGGCCTTGCGCACGCTTGGGGCGCCGAGGTGGGTCGTACGCTGCTGGGCGCTCGTGCCGATGACGTCGCCTGCCGTGCCCGTGCCCGTGCGGCCGCCGGATCCGACGCTCGCATGAACGGCTGCGCGCTGCCGGTCGCCATTGTGTGCGGCTCGGGCAATCAGGGCATTACCTGCGCATTGCCCGTCATGGAGTATGCCGAGTACCTGCGTTGCGACCACGAGCGCCTGGTGCGCGCCGTGATGCTGTCCGATCTTATCGCCGTGCATATCAAGAGCTATATTGGTGCGCTCTCGGCGTTTTGCGGTGCTATTTGCGCTGCGTGCGGCGCCGGCGCTGCGATTACCTGGCTGTGCGGTGGCACGCGCGAGCAGATTGGCGCGACGGTCTCGAATACGCTCGGTAACGTGGGCGGCATCGTGTGCGACGGCGCCAAGGCGAGCTGTGCCGCCAAGATCTCGGCTGCCGTCGATGCGGCGATTCTGGGCCATGATATGGCCATGCAGGGTCGCGGCTTCCGCGCCGGCGAGGGCCTGATCCAGGATACCGTTGAGCAGACAATCGCCAGCATGGGCTACGTGGGCCGTGTGGGTATGAAAGATACTGACGTCGAGATCCTCAACATCATGATCGGCAAAACCCAAGTGTGCTAGGACAGTTCGTTGGCTATTTGGTGTTCGTAGAAGGCTTCTACTACGGCGTTAAAGTCGCGGGCGAAGTCTTCCATGGTTCCGCGCCAGGTGGCTCGGCTGGGCTTACCTTGGCCCACAAAGGCGGTTTGGATGCCGCAATCGGGGGACGGGAAGTCGCGTTTGGGATCGTTGCCCACCATAAGGACCTCGTGCGGCTCGAGCCCCATCACCTGAAGCTGCTCTAGATAGTAGGTGGCATCGGGCTTGCAGCGGGTGGTGTTTCCCATGTGCGTGACGAGCTCAAAGGGAGCGTCGGCCAGGTCGCCCCAACCCATGCGGCACTCGATGGCCCCCTGGGGAAAGCTGGGGTTGGTAAAGAGCGCGCAACGCAGCCCTGCGTCCTGTACGGCCTGGAGCGCGGCGTGTGCACCCGGCATGGCGTGGGCGTTAATGACATCGTCGTTCTTGTACGGAAGAACTTCGCGGTCATAGTAGGTAAACGCCTCGTAGATGAGGGGATCGGAGAGGCGGATCCCGCATCGGCGCTCGACCTCTTCTTGGTAAAACTCAAGATTGGTGCGGTTGTCCGTGCCGCTGCGGCGATTGGCGTTTAGGTCGACCAGGATGGTGCCGAGGCGCGCCATCGTGCCACCGCGGCTGCGGCGCCCGATATCCGCGAGCATCGAAGAGACATCCTTAAAATAGCGAAGGATGAACGCGTTGAGGTTGATGCTGAGAAGCGTCTCGTCCATATCGAAAACGACTGCTTTGAGCACGCGGGCACCTTTCTCGAAAAATCGATCTAGAATCGTTGGCTCCGGATACTTTACCCCAAAGCCGAATGCCTGGCTGGTTATCGTCAAGTTGCGGAGACGTGTGTTCATAAGATTACGAAAAAGTCTCCACACGAGTAAAAAATCGCAGTTCACGCTTGAAATCGAACCCATTTCCCCGTAACCTATACGAACGTGATTGCATAAGCGTCACATTAGTATCTGTCGGCTCCCGAGTGTTCCTAAACGTTGTGTGCTTGTCGCACCCTTCTGTAGGTCCTAGCAATCGGGGCCCCGTAGTTCGAAAGGGGTCCACCTTTGAGTGAGATTCAGAACTCGTCCATTTTCTCTCTTGACGATGTCAACGAGGAGGAGATGAACAACCTCATCGACGGTACGATTACCGACTTTGATGAGGGCGATCTCGTTAACGGCACTGTCGTTAAGATCGAGCATGACGAGGTGCTCGTTGACATCGGATTCAAGTCCGAGGGCGTTATCCCGGTCCGCGAGCTGTCCATCCGCAAGGACGCTAACCCTGCAGACATCGTTGCACTCGGTGATCCCATCGAGGCTCTGGTTCTCCAGAAGGAGGACAAGGACGGTCGTCTGGTCCTGTCCAAGAAGCGTGCCGAGTACGAGCGTGCTTGGAACCGCATCGAGGAGAAGTTCAACTCCGGCGAGAACGTCGAGGGCGAGGTTATCGAGGTTGTCAAGGGCGGCCTGATCCTCGACATCGGCCTGCGTGGCTTCCTGCCCGCTTCCCTCGTCGACCTCCGTCGCGTCAAGGACCTCACCTCCTACATGGGCACCCGCATCGAGGCTCGCGTCATCGAGATGGACCGCAACCGCAACAACGTTGTCCTCTCCCGTCGCGTCGTGCTCGAGGAGTCCCGTAAGGCCGAGCGCTCCGAGATCCTGTCCAAGCTCAAGTCTGGTATGCGTCTCCAGGGCACCGTTTCCTCCATCGTCGACTTCGGCGCCTTCGTCGACCTCGGCGGTATCGACGGCCTCATCCACATCTCCGAGCTCTCCTGGAACCACGTCAACCATCCTTCCGAGGTTGTCAAGGTCGGCCAGGAGGTCGAGGTCGAGGTTCTCGACGTCGATCTCAACCGCGAGCGCATCTCCCTGGGTCTCAAGCAGACCACCGAGGATCCGTGGCGCGCACTGGTCAAGAAGTACCCCGTCGGCGCTATCGTCGAGGGCACTGTGACCAAGCTTGTCCCGTTCGGCGCTTTCGTCGACCTGGGCGAGGGCATCGAGGGCCTGGTGCACATCTCCGAGATGGCCAACAAGCACGTCGACCAGCCTTCTCAGGTCACCCACGTGGGCGACAAGGTTCAGGTCAAGGTCATGGAGATCGACCTCGACCGTCGTCGCATCTCCCTGTCCATGAAGTCTGCTGCTGAGACTCTGGGCGTCGAGATCGAGGTTACCCCGCTTCCTTCCGAGAAGAAGGACGAGGAGACCGACGCCGAGTAAATCGGTTTGACGATCACTTGTTTTAAGGGATCCGTCCGCAATGGACGGGTCCCTTTTTGCATTTGATGCCGAGATGCATGATGCTGCCCATGCTATCCACAGGCTATTTGGTTGTCGGTGCATGAAAAAATGCCGACATCCCGCCTCGGGGAGGAGGCGGGAACGCACCGAGTAGACGGAGGGGTGCGGAGCGCGGTCGCGTCTCGACTGACGACGTTGCCCATCGACGACCCTATTGTACTGTATAGCGTGGTTCTTGGTTTATCGTGTCGAGCGCTTGCGTTGTGCCGTTGCCTGCGGCAACGGTGTGTTACACTCTTGCACTGCTGAGTGGGCCAGACGGTCGCGCGATGTGCTGCTTGCAGCACGCGTGAGGAAAGTCCGGGCTCCAGAGGGCGGGATGCCGGCTAACGGCCGGGCGGAGTGATCCGACGGAAAGCGCCGCAGAAAAGAAGACTCCCACCTACGCCGCAAGGCGTAAAGGGAAAAGCTGAAACGGTGGTGTAAGAGACCACCAGCGTCGTGGCAACACGGCGGCTTGGCAAGCCCCATCCGGAGCAAGCGCGAATAGGAACGCTATGGGCCGGCCCGGTCCGCGTTCGGGTAGCGTGCGTGGAGCTGCACGGTAACGTGCAGACAAGATAAATGACCGTTCACGACAGAACCCGGCTTATCGGCCCACTCAGCACTTTGTTGACGCTGCGAACCCGTCAGCGCGGCAATCTGCCTTTCAAGTCTTCGGGCATGACCATAAGGTCAATGCCCTTGTCTTTCAAGGCACCTTGCTCGCGCTGACGGGTTCTCGCTGTTGGTGACGGTATCATTGGCGTTTCCGTTCTTGTTGGCGAGGTCAACGGTGCTGTCTTTGCCGTATTATTGAGGCTGTTTGTTGCTGCGCTTTATTCTGTTGAGGGGCTTTGTTGGACAGCTATTTTACTCTGCAATCGAATATTGAGGCTTCGGGCGAGTTTGTGGACCGCAAGAGCCGGTTTATTGCCCAGCTGGTCCATATTGAGTCCGAGGATGAGGCGAATGCCTTTATCGAGATGGTTCGCAAACGTCATTACGACGCTCGGCACAATGTTCCCGCGTGGATTTTGGTCGATGGACGTGAGCGTCAGAGCGATGACGGTGAGCCGAGCCGCACGAGCGGCATGCCGACGCTCGAGGTGCTGCGCGGTGCGGGGCTCAAAAATGTTTGCTGCGTGGTGACGCGCTATTTTGGCGGTACGCTGCTAGGGCCCGGCGGCTTGGTGCGCGCCTATACCGCCGCGACGCAGGCGGCGGTGGCAGCTGCTCAGGAGGCCAGGCAGATTGTTGAGATGACGAGCGTCGTGCCGGTTGACGTGCATGTGGCCTATCCGCAGTATGAGCAGGTGCTTCGTTTGGCGCAGGATTCGGGTGCCAAGGTTTCGGATACCGATTACGCGGATGCTGTGACACTTCACTTGGTATTCAAAGCGGGGGAGCAGGAGCAATTTTGCGCCAAGATGCGCGAGCTTATGGCGGGGCGCGAAGAGATCGAGGTCGGCGCTCCCAAATTTGCCGAGTTCTAACGGCGGCTTATAGGACAAAATGTGTGTCCACGTTGGGGGCATCGTCGCAGGTCGATGCC
>UQKV01000012.1 GCA_900541665.1 uncultured Collinsella sp. | reverse complement strand
TTTTAGGCACACTCCGCAGGACGCAAGAAGCCCTCGCCGCACGAAGTGCGCAGCGGGGGTTTCATGCATGTCCGAGGACGTTTTCAGAGCTTTACCCTGTAGGGCCCCGAGGGGATATGTCAGCTACTCAGCCATCTGAGCCTGGACGGCGGTGATGGCTACGACACCCACGATGTCGTCGGCAGAGCAGCCGCGCGACAGGTCGTTGACCGGCTTGGCGATGCCCTGCAGGATGGGGCCGTAGGCGTCGGCGCCGGCGAAGCGCTGGACCAGCTTGTAGCCGATGTTGCCGGCCTCGAGGTCGGGGAATACGAGCACGTTGGCCTTGCCGGCGACAGAGGAGCCGGGAGCCTTGAGCTGGGCGACGGTGGGGACAATGGCAGCGTCGAGCTGCAGGTCACCATCGATGGCGAGCTCGGGAGCCTTCTCCTTGCAGAACTTCACGGCCTCTTGGACCTTCTTGGCGACCTCGCCACCGGCGGAGCCCATGGTGGAGTAGGAGAGCATGGCCACGTGCGGCTCAACGTTGCCCATGAAGGTGGACCAGGAGTGGGCCGAGGCGATGGCGATCTCGGAGAGCTCGTCGGAGGACGGGTTGATGTTGAGGCCGCAGTCGGCGAAGATCAGCGTGCCGTCGGTACCGAACTGCGGGGTGTCGGTGCACATCACGAAGAAGGCCGAGACCAGCTTGGTGCCCGGGGCGGTCTTGAGGATCTGAAGCGCAGGGCGCAGGGTGTCGGCGGTGGAGTGGCAGGCGCCGGAGACCAGGCCGTCGGCATCGCCCATCTTGACCATCATGGTGCCAAAGTAGGTGGCGTCCATCACCTGGGCGCGAGCCTGCTCGATGGTAACGCCCTTCTTGGCGCGGAGCTCGGCAAACTTCTGCGCGTACTCCTCGTGCTTCTCGGCATTGCGCGGGTCGATGACGGTGGCGCCGGGAACGTCGATCTCGTCGGGGTTGCCCAGGATGACGATCTTTGCCAGGCCCTCCTCGATGATCTTGGTGGCCGCGACGATGGTGCGCGGATCCTCGCCCTCGGGCAGGACGATCGTCTTAAGGTCGGCCTTGGCGGCAGACTTCATACGGTTAAGGAAATCGCTCATGTTACTCCTTACAAGCGTTTCGCTAAGCTCCAGGCGCCCGGCTGTTCACGAATAAACCCGCTGCTAGCGGGTTTACCTTTCAATTATGTACGCCGCGATGCTTGAGCTTTCCTTGTGTGGCAAGCTCATTATAGGACGCATTAGCGCTATAATCGCTCTGATAAATATGTCTCGAAGAATGTTCGAGAAAAGCCCAGCTAACGAGCCCGTGGCTTTTGACAAGGAGTATCGATGCAGATTACCTCAGGCCTGCCTGAAGGCTTTAACGCCGGCGCGTACGACATGATTGTCGTCGGTGCTGGATATGCCGGTGCCGTTTGCGCCCGCCGTCTTGCCGAGACCATCGGCTATCGTGTTGCCGTTTTGGAGCGCCGTAGCCACATTGCGGGCAATGCCTATGACTGCACTGACGAGGCCGGAATCCTGATCCACGAGTACGGTCCGCATATCTATCACACCTTTAACGAGCGCGTGCACAATTTCCTGTCGCGCTTTACCAAGTGGACGGATTATCAGCACAAGGTGCTCGCCAACATCAACGGTACCCTTATGCCCGTGCCCTTCAACCATGCGAGTCTCAAGCTCGCCTTTGGTGACGAGCGCGGCGAGGAGCTGTATCAGAAGCTCGTGGAGACCTTTGGCAAGGATGTCAAGGTGCCCATTATGGAGCTGCGTAAGAAGAACGACCCCGACTTGGCCGAGGTCGCCGATTACGTCTACGAGAACGTCTTTTTGCATTACACCATGAAGCAGTGGGGCCAGACGCCCGATCAGATCGATCCCTCGATCACCGGCCGCGTTCCCGTCTTTGTGGGCGATGATGACCGCTACTTCCCGCAAGCTCCCTTCCAGGGCATGCCGCAGGAGGGCTACACGGCGCTCTTTGAGCACATGCTCGACCACGACCTGATCGACGTGTTCTGCGACGTGGACGCCCGTGACCTCTTTGAAATCGACGAGACTACCGTCAAGATCGACGGCAAGGTCTACGGCGGCGAGATTGTCTATACCGGTCCGCTCGATGAGCTGTTCAACCTCGACTTGGGTGCGTTGCCGTACCGCACGCTCGATATGAAGTTCGAGACGCTCGATATGGACCAGTTCCAGCCCGTGGGCACCGTCAACTACACCACGAGCGAGGACTACACGCGTATCACCGAGTTCAAGAACATGACCGGTCAGGTCCTGCCCGGCAAGACCACCATCATGAAGGAGTACTCTAAGGCCTATACGCCCGGCTCGGACGAGACGCCGTACTACGCCATTCTTGAGCCCGAGAACCGTGAGCTCTATGAGCGCTATCTTGAGCGCGTCCAGAACCTGACGAACTTCCACCCGGTGGGTCGTCTGGCCGAGTATCGTTACTACGATATGGACGCTGTGACCAATTCCGCCCTCGATCTTTCGGATGAGATTATCGCCTGCCATGCATAAAGTCATAACATTCGGTATTCCCTCGTATAACGCCGCCAAGGACATGGACCATTGCATCACCTCCATCTTGGAGGGGAGCAATTACGCCACCGATATCGAGATTATCGTGGTGGACGACGGCTCCAAGGACGAGACGGCCGCCAAGGCCGACGAGTGGGAGGCCCGTTATCCTGGAATCATCCGCGCGGTGCACCAGGAGAATGGCGGTCACGGTATTGCCGTCCTTTCGGGTCTGCGCGAGGCGCAGGGCACCTACTACAAGGTTGTCGACTCGGATGACTGGCTCGACGCTGCGGCTCTTTCGACTATGCTGTCGATTCTGCGTGGCTTTGAAGAGCGCGATCAGCGCGTTGACCTGTTTATCTCGAACTACGTGTACGAGAAGGTTTACGAGGGCACGCATACCGCTATTGGCTACAAATTTGCCCTGCCGCGCAAAAAGATCTTTTCCTGGGATCAGATCGGTCATTTCCGCCTGGACCAGAACCTACTCATGCACAGCCTGTGCTATCGCACGGATGTGCTGCGCGAGTCCAACCTTCCCATGCCGCCGCACACGTTCTATGTGGACAACATCTACGCCTACGTGCCACTGCCGCGTTGCAAGACCATGTACTACGCCGACATCGACCTCTACCGCTACTTTATCGGCCGCGAAGGTCAGAGCGTCAACGAGGCAACGATGGTCAAGCGTCTGGACCAGCAGTTCCGTGTTACGCGTATCATGATGGAGTCGTACCACCTGTACAGCGATGTTGAGTCGTCGCGCCTGCGTTCGTACATGATGGGCTACTTCACCATGATGATGGCGATCTGCTCGGTGCTTACCAAGCTTTCCGAGGAAGATTGCGCCGACGAGCGCCTAAAGACGCTGTGGAATGATTTGAAGGCCTACGACGAGCGCATGTATCGTCGTGCCCGCTACGGCGTGGTCGGGTTCTTCACCAATCTGCGCGGACGGGCCGGAGACAAAACCACACTCGGCCTATACCGTCTTGCCTCAAAGATCTTCAAATTCAACTAGCTGCTGAGTAATCGCTGCTGATAGGTTGACTGGGCCCCTTGGCCTTTAGTTTGCTACTGCGAACAGTCCTGCTCGCACGGAAAGCACATTAAGTGCTTTCCGGCTCGTGCGGAACTTGTATCAAACTAAAGGCCAAGGGGCCTCTGCAATAAGAATCGATTGTCAGGTTATTTGAATTTGAAGATCTTCGACGCGCGGTACACAGGGGCCTGGGCTGAAAAGAATTAGGTTGGAAGTCGGTCGGAGGCGGGCGGGCATTACGTTTGTCGCGAGTTCCGCATGCAAAGAAGGCCACTTAATGTGGCCTTCGTCTTGCATAGGACTGTAGAGCAGCAAACGTAATGCCCGCCCGCCTCCGACCGACGGTCGAGTGGACTACTTTGCGGCGCCGGGGATGCCGTGGGAGGTTTTGGCGGTTTTGGCTCCGTTTACGATGGCAGTTTCCAGGGCCCTTACTGCGAGCATGCCCAGCAGGTCTAGGGGAACGGCGGCGCTTGTCCGGGCGCCCAGTTTGCCGCTGGCGAGGGTGTAGATGGTGTCGCCGTCGTTGGTGGTGTGTGTGGGACGGATGGCGTGTGCGTAGGCGTCTGCGGCCATCTGGGAGACCTTGGTGGCTTGTGCCTTAGTGAGTTCCACGTTGGTGACGATGCAGCTGATGGTGGTGTTGGTGCGGTCGAGCGGCATCTGCATGGATCCGGCGGCGGCAAAGGCTGCGAGTTCCATGTCGACGATCTGGTCGCTATCGGCTGCGGCGCGCATACCGGCGACCCACTCGCCGGTGAAGGGGTCGACGACGTTGCCGCAGGCGTTGACCGAGACCACGGCGCCCACCTTGACGGGGCCGAGCGCCACGGCAGCAGTTCCAAGGCCGGCCTTCATGCAGGTGGCAGGCCCCATGAGCTTGCCTACAGTGGCGCCGGTGCCGGCGCCCACGTTGCCCTGCTCGAGCGTGGCGGGGGTGTGGTCGAGCGCTTCGCGCACGGCGGCGATGCCGGCCTCAATGTCGGGGCGCACGGTCGGGTCGCCATAGGCGAGGTCGAAGATACAGCTGGAGCACACGATGGGCACCTGCGTGGGGCCGACGGGAAGGCCGATGCCGCGGCTCTCAAGCTCGCGAGCGACGCCGCTTGCAGCCTCGAGGCCAAAGGCCGATCCACCCGAAAGGCAGACGGCGTGGACCTTGTCGACGGTGTTCTCGGGTCGCAGCAGGTCGGTTTCGCGCGATGCTGGAGCACCGCCGCGAACGTCAACGCCGCCGGTGGCGCCCTCGGGTGCCACGATTACGGTGCAACCGGTGCCGGCCTCCTCGTCGGTATAGTTGCCATAGCAAAAGCCATCGACATCGCAGACGTCAATGGCCTCGAGCAGTGTATCCATGTTTAACTCCTATCGGTTTTCCGCCGCGCCTTGTGCCCGGTCGGGATCCGTACGGTACGCCAAAATTGTAGGCGCCGGGGGATACCCAGCGCCAGATGCAATTACGAGAGTTTTTGAATCGCGCGCGCGACGCGGGCGATGGGTAGGCCCACCACGTTATAGAAGTCGCCCGAAATATCGTGCACGAGCATGCGTCCTCCTGTGCCCTGAATGCCGTAGGCGCCGGCCTTGTCCATGGGCTCACCCGAGGCGACGTAGTGCTCGATCTGCTCGTCGGTGAGCTCGTAGAACGTCACGTCGGTCACATCGACAAAGGACAGGCTCTCGGCGGCATGCGGGGCGGCCGTATCGCCTGCCTTAACGATGCAGACGCCGGTTGCGACCTGGTGCGTGCGGCCCGAAAGCTCACGGAGCATGGTGCGCGCCTCGTCCTCGGTTGCCGGCTTGCCCAGAATCTTGCCGTCAAAGGTGACGATGGTGTCGGCCGCGACCGTCAGCTCATTGGGCTCGGCATGCTCGGCGGCAACGGCGGCGGCTTTTGCGCGTGCTAAGCGTTCAACGAGCGTAAGCGGGGCCTCGCCATCAAACGGCGTTTCGTCGATATCGGCAGGAATGATGCGAATGTCATAGCCCGCCTCGCGCATCAAGTCGATGCGGCGCGGTGATTGCGAAGCCAAAATCATAGCTGAATGCCCTCGGCAACCTTCTCGACGGCCTTGTCGCCGGCGAGCGTGCGCAGCAGCTCCAATGCAAAGGGGAGTGACTGTGCCATGCCGCTGGCAGTGATGATGTTGCCGTCTTGCGTGACCTTCTCGCTGGTATAGGCGCCTTCGGGGAAGCTTTTCTCAAAGCCAGGGAAGCACGTGGCATGGCGCCCCTCGAGCAGGTCGAGCTCGCCCAGGATAAACGGGGCGGCGCAGATGGCGGCGACGTGCTTGGTTGCGGCGAACTCGCGGACCACGTCGCAGACGCGCTGATCGGCGCGCAGGTTGGTAGCACCGGGTAGGCCGCCGGGCAGCACGACACAGTCGTATTCGTCAAAGTCGATCTCATCAAAGAGCGCATCGCAGGTCACGGGGATCTGCAGCGAACTTACGACCTCACGCGTGGGCATGATCGAGACGAGCGTGGCACGTACGCCGCCGCGACGCATGACATCGACCATGGTCAAGCATTCAATAGTTTCAAAGCCATCGGCGGCGAGAACGGCAACGCTGGGCATGAGGGTTCCTTTCATAGGCGGCATACAATTAGCCGTCTTATACCCCGAAGACCTCCGCTTGCCACGCTCGATTTCCCAATGATTTTTCTGAGCAATGATTAAGTGGCTAGTTGCGCTTAAGGTGGACGACGGTCTCGCAGTGGAAGGTTTGTGGGAACAGGTCGACTGGCGTGATCTTTACGGGGGAGAAGGTGCCTTCTTCGACAAAGCGTTTGAGATCGCGCGCCAGGGTGGCCGGGTCGCAGCTCACGTAGGCGACATCGCGAGCACTCGTGCTGGCGATAAGGTCGATCGCCTCGGGGGCGAGGCCTGCACGCGGCGGGTCGACCACCAAGACGTCGGCATCCTGGTCGGGGAACTCGCGCACCGCGTCTCCGCCAATGACGTCGACGTTATCGAGCTTGTTGATTTCCAGGTTACGGCGCAGGTCGCGCACGGCGGGGCCGTAGGCCTCGACGGCGGCGACAAAGTCGCAGCGGCGGGCGAGCGGCAGGGTAAAGGTGCCGGCACCGCAGTACAGGTCCACGGCAAGCTCGTCTTCCTGCGGGTCGAGCGCTTCCATGACAAGATCGATCAAAATCTCGGCACCCTTGGTGTTGACCTGGAAAAAAGACGGGGCAGACAAGCGCATCTGACCCTCGGCGATATTCTCGGTCCATGAGCCCTCTCCGGCGAGCATTTCGACCTTGGAGACACGACGGGCCTTCTTTTCGCCCTTGCTCATCACGCGCACGATGCTCGTGGGATGAGCGGCGTCCGCCAGCACGCGGGAGACCTGCGAGCGCGGAAAAGAGCCTGTGGGCGTCCAGAGTGCGACCTCGAGTGCCTTGGTGCGGCGCGATGCGCGAATGCCCACGCGTTCGAGCCCCAAGTCATGGCTGCCGCTTAGATAGTTGAGTGCGCCGACGACCGATTTGAGCGCCTTCGGGAAGCGCTTATCGAACAGCGGGCACGTATCGACGGTCACGATTTTGCTGGGGTCGACACCGTGCATGCCAAGGCGCACGCGACCGTTGACGACGGTCGGTTCGAGCTCGATTTTATTGCGGTAGCCCCAGTCGTCCTTGGTGTGGCAGATGGGCTGTACCAACTCATCGACCTGCTCAGGAGCGAACTTGCCGATGCGCTCGAGCGTGGAGCGCAGGTTTTGCTCCTTGGCGGCGAGCTGTGCCGTGCGTGAGAGATTGCCCCACGAGCAGCCGCCGCAGATGCCCACGAAGGGGCAGGGAGGCTGAATGCGATCGGGGCTTGGCTCCAGAATCTCGGCGGTGCGGGCACGCATGAACGACTTGCCGTCCTGTACGACCTCGGCCTCGACGGTGTCGCCTGCCACGGCGCCCTGCACAAAGACGGCCTTGCCGTTGTCGGCGTGCGCCAGCCCGTCGACGCCGTAGGTCATCGATTCTATAGTGAGCTTCATATTCCTGCCTGTCATTCGCGTTGTTGTTCGCACCATGGTAGCAGGGAAAAGCGCCCCGCATCCGAGGCTTTCCTCAAATGCGGGGCGCTTCTACAAACTGCTTCTACAAACGACTATTTCGTCTTGCCGGTAATGAGCGTCTTAAGACCCAGGCCGATCAGACCCAGGCCCATGCGCACGCGGCCGGGGCGATGGCGCTCGATGGCCTTGGTCTTGCCAGCGGGCTTATCGCGACGGGCACTCGTCTCGGGTGCGGGCTTGGTGACCTGCGGCTCGGGCCGAGGTGCAGGTGCAGGCTCGGGCTCAATGACGGTCGCCTGGACCTCTTGGACCTTGGGTGCTACCGGCTGCGGCTCGGGCTCGGGGGCAGGTTTCGCCTCAATGACGGGCTCGGGCGCGGCCTCGGCGTTGCGATAGGCACGCTCCAGCAGGGCTTCCTGCGAGTTGAAGGGTTTCTCGCCCTCTGCACGTTCCACGGGAACCCAGGTGCCGTCGCTCGTGAGGCTGCGGGCCTTCACGTTGTCCCGCAGCTGCATACCCATGTACTCGTGTACCAGGGCGCGGCAGGTGGGGTCGAGCACGGGGAAGGCGATCTCCACGCGGTGCTCGGTGTTGCGTGTCATCATGTCTGCCGAGCTCAGATAGATCATGTCCGAGTCCACGCCAAAAGCGTAAACACGGGCGTGCTCCAAAAAGCGTCCGACGATGGAGCGGACATGCACGTTCTCGGTCTTGCCCGGAACACCGGGCTTGAGGCACGAGATGCCGCGGATGATCATGTCCACGCGCACGCCGGCACACGATGCCTCGGCGATCTTGTCGATAACCTCGCGGTCGGTCAGCGAGTTGAGCTTAAAGAACACGCGGGCGGGCTCGCCGGCAAGGGCGCGCTGGATCTCGCGGTCAAGCCCGCGCATGATGAGCGGTTTCAGTCCGACGGGCGCCACACCCAGGAAGCGGTAGTCGCCGCGCAGGTTGCCCAGCGACAGATTGCGGAAGAACAGGTTGGCGTCCTCGCCGATGCCGGGATGGGCGGTCATGAGCATAAAGTCGCTGTAGAGCTTGGCCGTCTTCTCGTTAAAGTTGCCGGTGCCCAAAAGTGTGAGGCGGGTGAGCGCCATGCCCTCGCGATAGGTGAGCTGGCAGATCTTGGAGTGGCATTTAAAGCCCTCGGAGCCGTAGATGACGGTGCAGCCGGCCTCTTCCAGGCGCTCGGCCCACTCGATGTTGTTCTGCTCGTCAAAGCGCGCGCGGAGCTCCATGAGCACCGTGACCTCTTTGCCGTTCTCGGCGGCATCGATCAGCGACTCGCACAGGCGGCTCTGCTTGGCCACGCGGTAGAGCGTGATGCGCAACGAGATGCACTCGGGGTCATAGGCGGCCTCGTGCACCAGGTCCAAGAACGGGTTCATGGCCTCATAGGGATAAAAGAGCAGCTTGTCGTGCTGCAGCACCTGCTCGCGGATGGAGCGGGTCATGTCGATGGTGGGGTTGGGCTGCGGCTTAAACGGCGTAAAGAGCAGCTCGTTGCGCAGGTGCTCGGGAATCTTGCCCTCAATGCCAAAGACGTAGCCCAGGTCGAGCGGGATATCGCAGGTAAAGACCGAGCGACGCGAGAGCTCGAGCGCCTTGCGGATAGTCTTGAGCGTCGCCTTCTCGAGCGACCCCGAGACGGCGAGCACTACCGGCTGCAGGCGCAGGCGCTTCTTGAGGATGCGCTTCATGTGCTGGCGGTAGTCCTCTTCCTCTTCGACGCCCTCGCCGTCCGGATCGATGTCGGCGTTGCGGGTGACGCGGATCAGCGCACGATCCAGCGGCTTATAGGAGCCAAAGCAGCTGTCCAGGCAGGCGAGAATGACGTCCTCGAGCAAGATGTAGGAGTAGGTGCCGGTGGGCGAGGGAATCTCGACCACGCGGTTCATCGAGGCGGGAATCTCGATAAGGCCCAGCAGGCTCTCCTCGTCGGTGGCGCCGTCCAGACCACAGGCCAGATAGAGCGCGCCGTTGCGCAGGTTGGGGAAGGGGTGGCGCGGATCGATGACCAGCGGCGAGATGACCGGCGACACGTAGGCCTGGAAGTAGCGGGTTACGAAGGTGCGCTCCTCGGGCGTAAGCGAATCGATGCGGGCGCGGTGAACGCCCAAGGTGTCGAGCTTGCCTTCGATGCTCTTAAAGATGGATTCCCAACGAGTAAGGAGCCCGGGCATTTCGGCCATGACAGCATCGACCTGTTCGGAGGCGGTCATATTGCTCTTGTTGTCGACAGGCTGTTTTTTGAGCTCTGCCAGATCGGACAGGCCGCCCACGCGCACCATGAGAAACTCGTCGAGGTTAGACTCGAAAATCGACACGAACTTTAGACGCTCGAACAGCGGAACGGTCTCATCGAAGGCTTCGTCAAGCACGCGGTTGTTAAAGCGCAGCCAGCTAAGCTCTCGGTTTTGCGTGTACGAGAAGTCGCGCGGCGGCTTGCGCAGCTTTGCAGCGGCTTGCTTCTTTTCGATTTTGCTCGGCATATGCATCTGTCCGTTCAGTCCCCGTAGGGGACGGTAGCCTAACTCTTATTCACTATTGTCTCAATTTAGTCGACCGCTGGCACTGACGTATCGCGTGAACGGTATCTTTACCTACTTCTTACGCTGACAAGTTATAGGACTGACGCCCTGCTCGTCTGCAAGCGGTCTATATCCTCACTCAACTGGTACGTAAGTGTGAATAAGAATGATGGATAGCTGAATATCATTGAATGCAGGCGGAAACGTAAACAAACATCATTTATATACATAAAACCGATTTAGCTATGCAATCTTGAATCAAAAGTTTAGAGATGCAATTGCAAATAGTTTTTAGGAAAAAAGAGCGTTTACCTTAGAAAAGTTACTTTAGAACGCCGAAGTACATTATGGGGGAATCTCATGCGATATACCGTTCATCGCACTTTGTTGACCGTTCGGGGGCGAGGTAGAATTGCGGGTGGAATTTGGATATAACTAGAGCTGTCAGCAAGCAGTGCCCGTTACGGAAGGGCGCTGAGAGATTCGGCCGAAAGGCCCGAAAGAAAGGTAGGAGGCCATGACGAAAGGTCTGCACGTGCCTTCCGAGATCGGCAAGCTCAGGAAGGTCTGCCTGCACCGTCCCGGCGACGAGCTCCTCAACCTGCCGCCCGACGAGCTCGAGCGACTCCTGTTCGACGACGTCCCGTTCCTGGAGGTCGCGCAGCAGGAGCACGACACCTTCGCCCAGATCCTGAGGGACCAGGGCGTGGAGGTCCTCTATCTCGAGAACCTCGTCGCTGAGGTGTTCGACCAGGTCCCCGGCGCCCGCGCCGAGTTCACCGACCAGTACATCGCCGAGGCCGGCATCCGCGGCCAGCACATGCCGCAGATCGTCCGCGAGAAGCTGGACTCCATCGAGGACAACCTCGAGTTCGTCAAGAAGACCATGGCCGGCATGACCAAGTCCGAGATCGACATGCCCCTCACGGCGTCCACGACCCTCGACTCCCTGGTCAACTCCGAGTCCGAGTCCGACCTGATCATCGACCCGATGCCCAACCTCTACTTCACCCGCGACCCGTTCGCGGTCGTCGGCGAGGGCGTCAACCTCAACCGCATGTACTCGGTCACCCGCAACCGCGAGACCCTGTACGGCAAGTACATCTTCAAGTACCACCCCGACTACAAGGACGTCTCGCTGTACTTCCGCCGCGACTGCCAGTTCCACACCGAGGGCGGCGACGTGCTGAACATCAACGAGAAGACCCTCGCCGTCGGCATCTCCCAGCGCACCCAGGCCGCCGCGATCGACGTCATGGCCCAGAACATCTTCTGGAACTCCGACTCCAAGGTCGAGCGCATCCTGGCCTTCGACATCCCGGTCTCGCGCGCCTTCATGCACCTCGACACGGTCTTCACCCAGATCGACGTCGATAAGTTCACGATCCACCCCGCCATCATGGGCACCCTGCGCGTCTACGAGCTGACCGCCGGCAAGAACCCGGGCGACGTGAACATCCGCCTGATCGAGGACACCCTCGAGCACGTCCTGGAGGACGCCACCGGCGTCGACCAGGTCAAGCTGATCCCCTGCGGCGGCGGCGACCCGATCGCGGCCTCCCGCGAGCAGTGGAACGACGGCTCCAACACCCTGTGCGTCGAGCCCGGCAAGATCTGCGTCTACGCCCGCAACACCGTCACCAACGACGTGCTGTACAAGGAGGGCCTGGACCTTCTCGTCGTGCCCTCCGCCGAGCTCTCCCGCGGCCGCGGCGGCCCGCGCTGCATGAGCATGCCCTTCTGGCGCGAGGACCTCTAGGGTCTTCAAGGACCCGTACAGGTCATAATACATACATCTAGCTGCCATTAGATGTCTCCCATTGGGGCGGTGCGGGTTTTCGCACCGCCCCAATCTTGTATGAGGAACGTCAACACGATTGGACGACTGCTTTTGTAAGGAGCTTGGCCATGGACATCAAGACGATTGGCGTTGAGGAATGGCTCAACGTTTGGGAGAAGAGCGCCACGTGGGACATCGCCCAGTCGACGATCTCGTCGCTCACCATGGGCGAGCTGCGCGCGCTCGATGAACAGGACGGCGCCACGTTCTACGAGCGCCTGGACCGCGAGAAGATGAACTACGGCTGGATCGAGGGCTCGCCGGAGTTTAAGGCCGAGGTTGCCAAGCTGTATCGTCGGGAGGTCAATCCCGATCACATTCTGCAGACCAATGGCTGCACGGGCGCTAACCTCAACGCCATCATGGCTGTGGTCGAGCCCGGCGACCATGTTATCGCCGAGTGGCCCACCTACGCGCCGCTCTACGAGATTCCGCGCACGCTTGGCGCCGAGGTCGAGTATTGGGAGCTTCCCGAGGAACTCGGCTGGAAGCCCGATATCGAGGAACTCAAGCGCTTGGTGCGCCCCAACACCAAGCTTATCTGCATAAACAACGCTTCGAACCCCATCGGTACGGTGCTCGATGCCGATATGCTCGGCCAGATTGCCGAGATCGCCCGTTCGGTGGGCGCCTACGTGCTGTGCGACGAGGTGTATCTGCCGCTCGAAAACACTGAGTCCTTTATGTCGATGGTCGACATGTACGAGAGGGCCATTGTCACCAACTCGTTGTCGAAGACCTATTCGACGCCTGCGGCCCGCGTGGGCTGGGTCCTGGCCGACGAAGAGGTGTCCAACCGCATCCGTACCTATCGCGATTACACCATGATCTGCGGCGGCGTGTTCAACGATGCCCTGGCGACCTATGTGCTTGAGCACAAGGATAAGATTCTCGAGCGCAATCGCAAGATCGTGTTTGGCAACCGCGATATCGCGCAGGCTTGGATCGATACGCAGCATCGCGTTTCCTGGACGGCCCCGCAGGGCGTGTCCACCTCGTTTATCCAGCTGGATATTCCCGAGGACGACGAGGAGTTCTGCAGACGCCTGCTGTCCGAGAGGGGAGTGCTGCTGGTCCCCGGTAGCCGTTTTGAGCTTCCCTGCGGCGCACGCCTGGGCTACTGCGCGAGCGAGGACGTTCTGCGCGAGGGCCTGAGGCTTTTGGGCGAGGCACTGGCGGAGTTCGATCGCTAGGATTCCGATGGTCTTCGGGGGCCTTATCCAAATTAGCCGAAGATAATCGAAAACGGATCCGTTTCTCTAGTGAAGCGGGTCCGTTTTTCTATACCGAGAAGTCAAGTTGTTACAAATGGGGCCGTAAAGCGAGCCGGTATCCGCTGGGCCTTATACTGAGTTTCCGGTGAACGGTATCAAGCGTCTGGTAAACGGTAATTTATTTACCAGAAATGAATAGGACAAACTTTTTTCTGAATAAAAATGAAAATGGTTGAGACGCGGTGTGAACCGCTAATTCTATTCATAGGTTTATTGGAAATATGCAATTTGAGGATGGTTTAACAAAGTTTAGTTCCATTTGATTTTAGGATTAAAACGCGTTTAAGCACGTAAATACGCTTTATTAAGATGAAGTGTGCCATGCGTGAAGTATATGTGTATGCCGTTCACCCCCTATAAAAAACCGTTCGGGGGCAAGGTGGAAGTATGAGCTGATTTTGGATATAAATATGTCGTCAGCAATAACGCCTCACACGGAGGGGCGCTAACGAATCGGCCCTGACAAGGGCCCGAAAGAAAGGTAGGAGGCCATGACGAAAGGTCTGCACGTGCCTTCCGAGATCGGCAAGCTCAGGAAGGTCTGCCTGCACCGTCCCGGCGACGAGCTCCTCAACCTGCCGCCCGACGAGCTCGAGCGACTCCTGTTCGACGACGTCCCGTTCCTGGAGGTCGCGCAGCAGGAGCACGACACCTTCGCCCAGATCCTGAGGGACCAGGGCGTGGAGGTCCTCTATCTCGAGAACCTCGTCGCTGAGGTGTTCGACCAGGTCCCCGGCGCCCGCGCCGAGTTCACCGACCAGTACATCGCCGAGGCCGGCATCCGCGGCCAGCACATGCCGCAGATCGTCCGCGAGAAGCTGGACTCCATCGAGGACAACCTCGAGTTCGTCAAGAAGACCATGGCCGGCATGACCAAGTCCGAGATCGACATGCCCCTCACGGCGTCCACGACCCTCGACTCCCTGGTCAACTCCGAGTCCGAGTCCGACCTGATCATCGACCCGATGCCCAACCTCTACTTCACCCGCGACCCGTTCGCGGTCGTCGGCGAGGGCGTCAACCTCAACCGCATGTACTCGGTCACCCGCAACCGCGAGACCCTGTACGGCAAGTACATCTTCAAGTACCACCCCGACTACAAGGACGTCTCGCTGTACTTCCGCCGCGACTGCCAGTTCCACACCGAGGGCGGCGACGTGCTGAACATCAACGAGAAGACCCTCGCCGTCGGCATCTCCCAGCGCACCCAGGCCGCCGCGATCGACGTCATGGCCCAGAACATCTTCTGGAACTCCGACTCCAAGGTCGAGCGCATCCTGGCCTTCGACATCCCGGTCTCGCGCGCCTTCATGCACCTCGACACGGTCTTCACCCAGATCGACGTCGATAAGTTCACGATCCACCCCGCCATCATGGGCACCCTGCGCGTCTACGAGCTGACCGCCGGCAAGAACCCGGGCGACGTGAACATCCGCCTGATCGAGGACACCCTCGAGCACGTCCTGGAGGACGCCACCGGCGTCGACCAGGTCAAGCTGATCCCCTGCGGCGGCGGCGACCCGATCGCGGCCTCCCGCGAGCAGTGGAACGACGGCTCCAACACCCTGTGCGTCGAGCCCGGCAAGATCTGCGTCTACGCCCGCAACACCGTCACCAACGACGTGCTGTACAAGGAGGGCCTGGACCTTCTCGTCGTGCCCTCCGCCGAGCTCTCCCGCGGCCGCGGCGGCCCGCGCTGCATGAGCATGCCCTTCTGGCGCGAGGACCTCTAAGTCTTTCCGTTTCCGGTGCGGTCCCCCTACAACCGCACCGGCTTCGCCCGTTAAACGGGCAACACTAATACTTACGTAATTCATTTCTTCGAAAGGAATCGAACCATGGGTGTTAACCTCTCCGGCCGTAGCTTCCTCAAGCTTCTCGACCTCACCACCGAGGAGATCGAGTACCTGCTCAAGCTCTCCAAGAACTTCAAGGACATGAAGCGCGCTGGCGTTCCGCACCGCTATCTCGAGGGCAAGAACATCGTTCTGCTCTTCCAGAAGACCTCCACTCGTACCCGCTGCGCCTTTGAGGTCGGCGGCATGGATCTGGGCATGGGCGTCACCTACCTCGATCCGGGTTCGTCGCAGATGGGCAAGAAGGAGTCCATCGAGGACACCGCCCGCGTTCTCGGCCGCATGTATGACGGCATCGAGTTCCGTGGCTTTGCCCAGGACGATGTCGAGGAGCTCGCTGCTAAGTCCGGCGTGCCCGTGTGGAACGGCCTGACCACTGAGTGGCATCCCACCCAGATGCTCGCCGACATCCTGACCGTCCAGGAGAACTTCAACTACGACATCAAGGGCAAGACTCTCGTTTTCATGGGCGACTGCAAGAACAACGTTGCTCGCTCCCTCATGGTCGTCTGCTCCAAGCTCGGCATGAATTTCGTGGCCTGCGGCCCCGAGGAGTGCATGCCCGCCGACGACGTCATCGAGGCCTGCAAGCCCATCGCCGAGGCCAACGGCTGCACCATCAAGCTGACCACCGACGTCAAGGACGGCGTCACCGGTGCCGACGTTATCTACACCGACGTGTGGGTCTCCATGGGCGAGCCCGACGAGGTCTGGGCCGAGCGCATCGCTCAGCTCACCCCGTATCGTGTTACTTCCGAGGTCATGGCTATGGCCAACCCGGGTGCCATCTTCCTGCACTGCCTGCCCAGCTTCCACGACACCAACACTACGATTGGCGCCGAGAAGTGCGAGCAGTTCGGCATCACCGAGCAGGAGGTCACCGACGAGGTCTTCGAGAGCCCCGCTTCCAAGGTCTTCGACGAGGCCGAGAACCGCATGCACACCATCAAGGCTGTCATGTACGCCACGCTCAAGTAAGAGCATCTAGCATCTCGCTCGGGGTGTATTGCTGCTCACCCCGAGCGGTTTTGTCTGGTAAATATCTTGCGTCGGGCGGTGGGAACGGCACGGAAAATCCGCTTCGCGCGAGAAAGTTAAATGATTTATGAAGGGGGGATGAGAACCATGACTGAGACCGCTAAGAAAAAGCGCGGTATGCCTTCATCGTTCACCATTCTTCTAGCTCTGCTGGCAATTGTTGCAGTTGTTACCGTTATCGTCTCCGGCACGTCCGGCGGCGCGGTTACTGCCGCCCGTCTGAGCGATTTCTGCACCGCCCCGATTAAGGGCTTCGCTGACGCTCTGCCCGTCTGCCTCTTCGTTATGATCCTGGGCGGCTTCCTCGGTATGATGACCGAGACCGGCGCTCTGGACAACGGCATCGCCGTCCTGGTGCAGAAGCTTAAGGGCAACGAGATCATGCTCATTCCCGTGCTGATGCTCATCTTCTCCCTCGGTGGTACCACCTATGGTATGTGCGAGGAGACCGTTCCCTTCTACGCCCTGCTCGCCGCTACCATGATGGCTGCCGGCTTCGACCCGATGGTCGGCGCCGCTACCGTCCTGCTCGGCGCTGGCTGCGGCTGCCTCGGCTCCACGGTTAACCCGTTCGCCGTCGGCGCTGCCGTCGACGCCCTGACCGGCGTTGACATTGCCGTGAACCAATCCATCATCATCGGCCTCGGTGCCGTCCTGTGGCTTGTTACCACCGTCATGTCCATCGTCTTCGTGATGAACTATGCCAAGAAGGTCAAGGCTGACAAGGGTTCCACCATCCTCTCGATGCAGGAGCTCAAGGACGCCGAAGAGGCTCACGGCAAGGCTGCTTCCGAGGTCCACAAGGAGGTCAAGCTCACCGGTCGTCAGAAGGGTGTTCTGATCGCCTTCGCCTTCACCTTCGTCGTCATGATCGTCGGCTTCATCCCGCTGGCCGACCTCAACGAGGGTGTCGCCAACTTCTTTGACGCTGGCGCTGTCTACGACGCCGACGGTAATGCCGTCGTCCAGGGCTGGTCTGCCCTGATCACCGGCCTGCCCATTGGCCAGTGGTACTTCGACGAGGCTTCCACCTGGTTCTTCCTCATGGCTATCCTGATTGGTATCATCGGTGGCCTGTCCGAGAAGCAGATCGTCAACACCTTCATCACCGGCGCTGCCGACATGATGTCCGTTGTTCTCGTCATCGCCCTCGCCCGTGGCATCTCCGTCCTCATGGCTAGCACCGGCCTCGACGTCTTCGTCCTCGACGCTGCCGCCAATGCCCTGGCTGGCCTGTCCGGCGTGATCTTCGCTCCCATGAGCTTCCTGGTCTACTTCGGCCTGTCCTTCCTGATTCCTTCGACCTCCGGTATGGCCACCGTCTCCATGCCCATCATGGGACCGCTGGCTGTTAAGCTCGGCTTCTCGCCCGAGGTCATGGTCATGATCTTCTCCGCCGCCATCGGTGTCGTGAACCTGTTCACCCCGACCTCCGGCGCCATCATGGGCGGTCTCGCCCTGGCCAAGATCGAGTGGACGACCTGGCTCAAGTTTGCCCTTAAGCTCATCGTCGCTCTCTCCGTCGTCTGCGCCGTCATCCTGACCGTCGCCTGCGTGCTGCTCTAAGTACCCAACGGGTACCCCACGGAAACCTTGACGATCCTGTAGAGGATCACCTGGTCATCGTCTGTCCGGTGGGGTGAACCCACCGGTAGACTCCTACCTTTAGCCCCCTTCCGTTCCGTGCGCGGGAGGGGGCGCTCTTGTGTTCCGGCGTTTTCCAAACGCCGGAACCGCTCGACGCTGCAAGCCCGCCAGAGCGGCAATCTGACGTTCAATCGTCGGGCATGGCCAAAAGGCCTATGCCCTTCTCTTTCACGTCACCTTGCTCGCTCTGGCGGGCTTTCGCTGGCTTATGCTCAACCTGCGGCGCTGCCATTGTTGGTGCTGAGTGCCTTGTTTCCCGCCACAAATTAGCTATCCCGGGTCCCCAGTGGTCGCGGTGGGCGTGTTTGGTTGGTGCCAGTTGATTGCTTGGGCGTTGGGGAGGGTCTGCTCCGTTATAATCGCCTAGAACATTAATTGGAAACGGGACGGGAGCCATACATGCGCCAGGGTTTCGACAACGCGAAGTATATCGAGCTGCAGGCTGCTCACATTAAGGAGCGCATCTCGCAGTTTGGCGGCAAGCTCTATTTGGAGTTTGGCGGTAAGCTGTTCGATGACTATCATGCGAGCCGCGTGCTACCGGGTTTTGAACCGGACAGCAAGTTCCGCATGCTCAAGAGCATCGCCGACGATGTCGAGGTTATCATCGCGATCAACGCGAACCACATCGAGAAAAACAAGGCTCGTGGTGACCTTGGCATTACCTATGACGAGGATGTGCTGCGCCTGGTTGACCTGTTCCGCGGCAACGGCTTTGCCGTCGCGGCTGTGGTCATCACCCAGTACGCCGGCCAGCCTGCTGCCGATGTGTTCCGCAACCGCCTGAACGCGCTCGGTATTCCCGCCAAGCTGCACTATCCCATCGAGGGGTATCCGCACGATGTCGATCTGATCGTGTCCGACGATGGCTACGGCAAGAACGAGTTTGTCGAGACCACGCGTCCGCTCGTTGTCGTGACGGCACCCGGCCCTGGCTCGGGCAAGCTCGCCACCTGCCTCTCGCAGCTGTATCACGAGCATAAGCACGGTACCGCCGCTGGCTATGCCAAGTTCGAGACCTTCCCGGTCTGGAACCTTCCCCTCACGCATCCGGTCAACATCGCCTACGAGGCGGCCACGGCGGACCTCGACGATGCCAATATCATCGACTCCTTCCACCTTGAGGCCTATAACAAGACCACGGTCAACTACAACCGCGACGTCGAGGCCTTCCCGGTGGTCCGTGCCCTGATGGAAAAGATCCTGGGCAAGAGCCCCTACCAGAGCCCCACGGACATGGGCGTCAATATGGTCGGCTTTGCCATCACCGATGACGATGCCTGCCGTGACGCTTCCAAGATGGAAATCGTCCGCCGCTACTTTACCGCGGTCGAAAATGTGCGCCGTACCGGCGTGGGTGACGAGCAGGTCGACCGCCTCAAGATTATTATGAAGAAGGCCGGCATCGATAAGAACTACTCGCCGGCGCGCTCGGCCGCCCTTACCAGGGAGCAGCTGACGGGTGGTCCCGTGGGCGCCATGGTCATGCCCGATGGCTCCGTGGTGACCGGTAAGACCTCCACGCGCCTGGGCGCCGCAAGTTCGCTCATTATGAACGCCCTCAAGCATGTCTCGGGCGTCGACCTTGAGCTCGAGGTCATTAGCGATGAGGCGATCGAGCCCATCAGCAAGCTCAAGACGCATTTCCTGGGCAGCAAAAACCCGCGCCTTCACACCGACGAGACGCTTATGGCGCTGTCGATCACCTCGGCCACGAGTGAGACGGCCGCTCGCGTCCTTTCGGGCCTGGAGCAGCTGCGCGGTTGCGATGCCTTCTTTAGCGTGATCATCTCGCCGGCGGACGAGACGGTACTGCGCAAACTGGGTATCAACGTGTGCTGCGAGCCCAAGTTTGAGCGCCGCGGTTTCTTCCATCGCTAAGTTTGAAGCACCGCGGTAATTGCATTGCATTTTGGCCGTATCGGGTTAGCGCCCGGTACGGCTTTTTGATCAATAAAGCGCCTATTTCGGCGAAAAATAGCCGTTTACCTGCCTAGAAACAATTTGAGCGGTATACAATAACCGTAACTGTTTCATCCTTAGCGGGATGCCGCATGATGGATATTACCTGCCATCGTGAGGTGTGTCGGTCGCGCACGGCGCGTTAGATGCTCGTGCTCGGTTTGAGGAGGCTGCTATGGCGGGCAAGGGTCGTGCGAGTGTCAACGATATGAAGCGTGTCGAGGTGCTGGTGTTGATGGAGATCGACCAGCAAACCGAAGACAATGGCGGGCCGTATGGTTTCTCGCGCAAAACGCTTGCCGAGCGCGTGGGGGTTTCGCCGTATCGTGCCCGCGCCGCAATCGATCGCTTGGATTCCGAAGGCATGATTGATGTCGTCTCGCGTTATAGCGACGACGGCGGTCAGCTTGCAAATGGCATTTGCCTCACCGAACGTGGCAAGTGGTATCTTGAGGGCGTCCGTACCGGCATGCTCGTTCAAGAAATGCTTGAGGACGAGGCTGCTGATCGATAGCAGCATGTAACCCTTGCCATAGCGACGCCGCCTGGGAAACCGGGCGGTGTTTTGTTTCAAGATTGAGAAATGCAATCGCACGCGAGAAAAATTGCGAACGGTTCGCGGTGCGAGTATTACAATGAAGACCCGTAAGATGTGGATAAACAACTTCTACGGGAAGCGCAGGTAACTCAATATGACCAAGCATGTGTTCGTAACCGGTGGCGTGGTTTCGTCCCTGGGCAAGGGTATCACCGCGGCCTCGCTGGGCCGTCTGCTCAAGTCGCGTGGCTACAAAGTAACGATGCAGAAGGCCGACCCGTATCTGAACGTCGACCCCGGTACCATGAGCCCGTTCCAGCATGGTGAGGTCTTTGTAACCGAGGACGGTTACGAGTCCGACCTGGACCTGGGTCATTACGAGCGCTTTATTGATGAGAACCTGACCCGCGATTCCAACTTTACGACCGGTGCCATCTACAAAAGCCTAATCGCCCGCGAGCGTCGCGGCGACTTTTTGGGCGGTACCGTGCAGGTGATTCCTCACGTCACCAATGCCATCAAGGACAAGTTCCGCCGCATCGAGGAGCAGACCGGCTCCGATGTAGTCATCACCGAGCTGGGCGGCACGATCGGCGACATCGAGTCGCAGCCGTTTGTCGAGGCCATCCGCCAGTACCGTAAGGAGGCCGGCCCCGAGAACGTCTGCTACATCCACGTGTCGCTCGTTCCCTATATCGCCGCCGCCCACGAGGTTAAGACCAAGCCCACGCAGCATTCCGTCAAGGAGCTCCGCAGCTTTGGCATCCAGCCCGATATCATCGTGCTGCGCTCCGACCACCATATCGATGACGCTATCCGCGGAAAGATCGCAAGCTTCTGCGACGTCGACACCGATTGTGTCTTTACCAACGAGGACTGCGCGAGCATTTACGATGTTCCGCAGCTGCTTGCCGAGCAGGACTTTGACCTGCGCATTTGCGAGCGCCTGGGTCTGGATCCGCGTGAGCGCGACATGAGCGAGTGGAACGAGTTCCTGCGCAAACAGAATCACGCCAACCATCACGCCGACAAGGTGAAGATCGCCGTCGTGGGTAAGTACACGCAGCTGCCCGATGCGTACCTGTCGGTTATCGAGGCCCTGCACCATGCGGGCGTCTTCTACGATCGCCATGTGGACGTCCAGCTGGTCGACGGCGAGAGCCTCGACGAGCAGAATGTCTCCGAGGTTCTGGGCGACGCCTCGGGCATCCTGGTCCCCGGCGGCTTTGGCAAGCGCGCCCTGGAGGGCAAAATCCTCGCGGCCGAGTTTGCCCGTGAGCACAAGATTCCGTATCTGGGCATTTGCCTGGGTATGCAGGTCGCCGTGTGCGAGTTCGCCCGCAATGTCGTTGGCCTTGCCGGTGCCAGCTCCTCCGAGTTTGATCCGGACGGTCCGTATAGCGTCATCGATCTGATGAGCTCGCAGGAGGACGTGACCGAGAAGGGCGGCACCATGCGCCTGGGCGCCTATCCGTGCAAGCTCGCCGCCGATACCCTTGCTCGCGAGGCATATGGCGAGGAACTCGTCTACGAGCGTCACCGTCACCGCTTTGAGTTCAACAACGCTTTCCGTGACCAGCTCGAGGACGCCGGCTTGGTTATCTCGGGTCTGTCGCCCGACGAGCGCCTGGTCGAGATGGTCGAGCTGCCGCGCGACGTGCATCCGTGGTATGTGGCAACCCAGGCTCACCCCGAGTTCAAGAGCCGCCCGACCAGCCCGCAGCCGCTGTTCCGAGAGTTCGTGCGTGCCTCGATCGGTCAGCACGAGGGTGTCGATCGCCTGCAGGTGACGCCCATGAACCTCGCTACGGACTAAGGGTGCCGGCGAACAAAGAACATACCGAAGCTACTCCCTCGTCGCTCGCCGTGGCGGCGGGGGAGTATCTCGATTACCTCGCGGTCGAGCGGGGCTTGGCGCGCAACACGATTGTGGCCTATCGTCGTGACCTGACGACGTACTGCGCCTATCTGGAGCGGGCGGGTATTGTGTCTTTTGAAGAGGTGACCCGTCAGGTCGTGGAGGGCTTTGTCGCCGATCGCCGCGACGGAGGTTATTCCGACGCCTCGGTGGAGCGCGCGCTTGCTGCCGTGAAGGGCCTGCATGCCTTTTTGGTGCGCGATGGGGCCGTGACCCAAAACCCGACGGCGGCGTTGCGCCTGCCTAAAAAGGCTGAGCGTTTGCCGGAGTATCTATCGGTGGAGGATGTCTCGGCGCTGCTCGATCAAGACTTTCCCGAGGGCGAGATGGGACTGCGCGACCATGCCATCTTGGAAGTGCTCTACGGATGCGGTTTGCGTGTGAGTGAGCTGGTTGGGCTCGATGTGGGCGATATCCATATTGACGATGGCTTTGTACTCGTTCGCGGTAAGGGCTCAAAGGAACGCCTGTCCCCACTGGTGGGAAGCGCGGCGCGAGCTCTGACGCTCTATGTAACTGAGGGACGTTCTCGCTTGGCGGCCCATGCCCGCGGAACCGAGACCTCGGCGGTCTTTTTAAATAAGAACGGACGTCGCCTGTCGCGCCAGGCCGTGCATGCGATATGCGAGCGGTATGGGCGTCAGGTGGGGCTGGTGGGGCTCCATCCCCATACCTTGCGCCACTCCTTTGCCACCCACATGCTCGCGGGCGGTGCCGACCTGCGTGTGCTGCAGGAGATTTTGGGCCATGCCGATATTTCGACCACGCAGGTCTACACGCATGTCGACCGAACGCAACTGACCGAGGTCTATCTGGCGGCGCATCCGCTAGCACATCGCTAGCACCTCGCTGACCTGCATATTTATAAATATTAAATGGGACGGGCCCCAGATTGCCGAGACGCACTTTTGCGCGCATGGGCAATCTGGGGCCCGTCCCATATTTCGCCAGACACCGACGCGGTGGTGGGCCGTTTGTACCGTGGGTGGGGGAGTTTGGGGGCGATGTGAACGGCGTGTAAAGGGACGTAAAAATCGCCTCAAGGTCAACTTGAAGGTTGAGGTTCGCGGGCGTGGTTCTACAGGTGGCATCCCGCCTTTGCTACAACCACAACATATTGTGTTTTCGAACATATGCTTGGGGGTGTTTTGCAATATATGGTGGGTGGAGTGGTGGGGCGAGGTGGGGGAAGGGGTGGGGAAAGGTGTTGAAAAATGGGGCGGTTCCCCATATTATTAATGACGTCGACAGGCGGGGTGGTTCCCCGCGTACGTGCCATCTGAGTAACCGAGGGGAGGGCGCACATGGGAATGACTGGTGCATACGAGCGCAATCTCGATGCAAAAGGTCGTCTGTCCCTGCCTGCACCCCTTCGCGAGGAGCTTGGAGAGCACGTTCGCGTGTTCAAAGCCCTGGATGTCGATGCTCTGTACGTGTTCTCTGCCGAGGCCTTCGATAAGTGGGTCGAAGGACTCTTCGCGGGTCGTGAGGGCCACGAGGGTTTTAACCCGCGTGACATTAACGACCAGAAGCTCATGAGGGCGATCAACAAGCGCACCACGTCGATGGACGTGGACAGCGCCGGTCGTATCGGTCTTTCCGAGTCTCTCCGCAAGCAGGCGAACCTCGACCGCGAGGTTACGGTTGTGGGCAACTACGACCACCTTGAGGTTTGGGATCGCGCCGCGGCCGATGAGGACGATGACGATGAGGCCCTGCTGGACCTCTTCTTCTCGTAAGGGCAAGGCACGGGTAACGGATGGAGCGTGGGATCTTGACACAAGAATATCGGCATGAACCTGTCATGCTCGGCGAAGTGCTTGAGTCGCTGCGGCTAAAGAGCGGCTCCGTTGTCTGCGATTGCACCCTTGGCGGTGCCGGCCATTCGGTAAAGATGGCCGCGCAGGTGGGGGAGACGGGCCTTTTGCTCGGCGTCGATCAGGACGACATGGCCCTCGAGGCCGCTGGCGCCCGTCTGGACCGCGAGGTTCCCGGCGTTCCGCACCAGCTGCTGAAGGGCAACTTCGGCGACTTGGACGAGCTGCTTTGCTCGGCCGAGGTGCCCGGGGTCGATGGCTTCCTGTTCGATTTGGGCGTTTCGTCACCGCAACTCGATATCCCTGGCAGGGGCTTTTCGTATAACGAGGACGCCCCATTGGACATGCGGATGGATCCGGGTAATAACACCTTAAACGCAGCTGAGGTCATCAACACCTATAACGAACACGACCTCGCCCGGATTCTACGCGTCTACGGCGAAGAGAAGTTCGCCTCGCAGATCGCGCGCGAGATCGTGCGCCGCCGCGAGCAAGAACCGATCGAAACCACCGGCCAATTTGTCGAGATCATCAAGGCGGGTATCCCGGCTGCCGCTCGTCGGCATGGCGGACACCCGGCCAAGAAAAGTTTCCAGGCCATTCGCATCGA
This sequence comes from uncultured Collinsella sp., assembly GCA_900541665.1. Lineage (GTDB taxonomy): Bacteria > Actinomycetota > Coriobacteriia > Coriobacteriales > Coriobacteriaceae > Collinsella. The sequence continues at coordinate 30,317 of UQKV01000012.1, read as the reverse complement.
GGTCAATCACGAACTCGATGTGCTCGAACGAGGGCTTGATGCCGCCACCAGGTGGCTCAACCCGGGCGGACGTATCTGCGTCATCTCGTATCACTCGCTCGAGGACCGTATCGTAAAGAACCACTTTAAGGAGATGAGCCAGGGGTGCACGTGTCCGCCGGAGATTCCGGTGTGCGTGTGCGGCAACGTGCCGATACTCAAGGTCATCACCCGCAAACCCTTGGTTGCCCAGCCTGATGAGGTTGAGCGCAACCCTCGGGCGAGATCAGCCAAAATCCGCGTGGCGCAGCGTCTGTAGGCGCGACCGCGCGATATTGGACCTCCCGCTCGCACCATAAACGAAGCTTAAACACACTACCAACGTACTCGGGATGGGAGGCGGCATATCATGGGCTACAACACTTCAAGCGCAGCACTCGCCTATGATATGAACGCCATGCCCGCCTATCGTGAGACGCCGCAGGCCCCCGTTGCTCCCCGTGAGCAGCGCACGCCGCGCTTTGATGTCTACACGGGCGCGGGCCGTCAGGCAAACCAGGCGGTAAGTCCGGTTTTCATGAGCGTTCTTAAAACGTTTTGCATCATTGCGGCTATCTTCATGACGATCGGCGTCGCCCGCGTGGCGCTCGCCGGCGTTACGGCCCAGGTGCTCAACAGCAACGCCGAGCTTACCAACACGCTCGAAAAGGCGACCGACGAGAGCTCCGACCTGGAGGTCATGCATTCGGTCTATGGCGCCGACACGCGCATTCGCGACCTTGCGGGCGCTTATGGCATGGTGGAGCCCAGCGAGAGCGTTACACTTGACTTTTCGCAGGATGCAGCCGCGGGCGCCAACGCGACCGCGACCGCTCAGTAGCAAGACGGTAGCTGAGTATGACAAATGACTATCGCCGCGGTTCTGATGGGGGCCGCGGTTCTGGACGTCCCTCGTCGCGGGGACGTTCTGGTTATCAAGGAACGGGTCGGCAATCTTACAACGCCGGGCAGTCCCGTGGCAACGACCCGGCGTCGCGACTTCGCGGCTCGGGCGGCCCTCAAGTGCATAACACCAGGTCGCGCAAGAGTTCGTCGACCGAATGGCTCACAGGCGCGCCTCTGCCTCGCCGCAAAGCCGTCATGGGATTCATTGGGCTTGGCTTGGGCTTGGGCGTCTTTCGCCTTGCCGACTATCAAATTGTCGAAGCCGATAAACTGCGCGAGCGTGCCGATGCGCGCCGCCTGCTTGCGCAGACCCTCTATGCCAAACGTGGCACCATCTACGACCGCAACGGTAACGTGCTGGCGTCGTCGGTCGAATGTCGCAACATCGCCGTGAACCCGCAGCTTGTCGAGGATGTTGACAAGACGGTGTCGGCGCTGGTCAAGGCAACTGGAATCGATAAAAAGACCTGCCGTAAGCTCGTCGAGTCCGATGGCACCTGGGTATATATCAAGCGCCAGGTGGACGAAGACGATGCTGCGGCGCTGGAGAAGAAGAACCTGCCCGGCGTGCTTTTTGAGCAGGCCATGAAGCGTGTATATCCATACGGCAATCTGGCATCGCAGGTGCTGGGTGTAGTGAATGTAGACAACGACGGCTTGACGGGTCTCGAAAAGCAATACAACAAGCTTCTGACCGGCACGAATGGTTCCCTCGTGCGCGAGCGCGCGAGGGACGGCAGCTATATCGCGGGCGGTGCCTATAAAAAGGTGGCTGCGGTCGACGGCGTTGACATCGTGACGACGCTCGACGTCAATATCCAGCGAGCGGCTGAGGATGCTCTGGCGGAGGCTGTCGAGAAGACAAAGGCCAAGAACGGCTCGGCTTTGGTCACCGACCCCACAACTGGTGAAATTCTCGCCGCCTGCTCGTACCCGACCTACGACCAGACCGATCTGGAGAACGCCAAGACCGAGGATATGAACCTGCGCCTGGTCACTGACGCCTACGAGCCCGGCTCGGTCTTTAAGACGCTCGTGGCGGGCGCCGGCTTCGACTTGGGCGTCGTGCGATCGAGTACGTCGTTTGAGGTGCCGGCGAGCATCAAGGTGGGTGACGATACCGTTACCGATGCCGATAAGCGCGACTATGGCATGACCATGGATGTGCGCGAGATGATGCGCCGTTCGTCAAACGTGGGCTTTGTCCTGGTGGGGCGCAAGATCGGTGCCGATGACTTTGCCGCCTATGTGGACAAGTGGGGCATAGGTCACAGCTCCGGTGTCGATTTTCCGGGCGAGAGCCTGGGCATCGTCAAGGAGCGTGACCAGTATGACGGTGCCACGCTGGGCTCGATGAGCTTTGGACAGGCGCTGTCTGTCTCGCCGATTGAGATCGCACGTGCCGTGGGCGGCATCGCCAACGGCGGCGTGATGATGACCCCGCACTTCTATAAGTCCAGCAAAGGCGACGAGAAGGACTGGGGCGAAGGCGAGCGCGCGATTTCGGAGGACGCCGCATCCCAGGCGACATCGTGCATGCAGACGGTCGTGTCCGAGGGAACGGGCGTTGGCGGCGCGGTTGACGGCTATGACGTGGCGGGTAAGACCGGTACGGCCGAACGTGCCGACGAGAACGGCGGCTACCTCAAGGAGAACTACATGTCGTCCTTTATGGGCTTTGCGCCGGCACAATCGCCCAAGGTGCTGTGCTATATCACGCTCGACGGAACGCCGAGCGGCTCAGATGCCGCTGCGGTGCCGTTCCAGTCCATTATGGCCAATGCGCTCGACGTGCTGGGTATCCCGCACACGAAGTAGGGGGTTACAATCTTTGGGGCGTGGTTTGTTGTCCCATATGAGGGGTGTTCACATGCCCTGCACCACGCATGCGCGGCGCTGGGATACAATACGCCGATAGCATTATTAGGTTTACAGGGGAGCTGCAATGATAGAGATCGCCGTCAACAACCTCGCGGCCGCAACAGGGGCCCGAACCGTGACGGGAGAAGCCGATCGGGTATGCCGCGGGTGCGTTATCGACTCGCGCCAGGTCGAGGAAGGGACGATTTTCGTCGCCTTTCCCGGTGAAAACGTCGACGGCAATGATTTTGCTTCCCGTGCCGTCCAGTCGGGTGCCGGCGCCGTCGTGATGACGCGTGAGCCTGAGGCCGAGCTGGTCTCGCTGGCGCAGGACAAGGGCTGTGCCATCTTGCTGACCGATGATCCCGAGGACTTTCTGCTGCGTTTGGCGCACACGTACCGTCTGGAGCTTGGCTGCCTGGTCGTTGGTATTACCGGTTCCATCGGCAAGACGACGACCAAGGACGTGCTCGCCGCCGTGCTCGCCAAGCGCTATCGTGTCTGGGCCACCAAGGGCAATTTCAATAACCTGATCGGCATGCCGCTCACGGTGCTTTCCGCTCCGGCCGATACCGAGGTCCTGGTGCTCGAGATGGGCATGAACCATTTCCACGAGATTGAGCGCCTGTCCCAGTCCGCCAATCCCAACCTTGCCATCGTGAGCAAGATTGGCACCTCTCACATCGGCATTTTGGGCAGCCGCGAGAACATCGCCCGCGCTAAGGCCGAGATTGTCCAGGGTATGTGCGCCGCCGGCGACTTCTTGCCGCTGCTGGTTTTGGGCGGTGAGGACGACTTTACGCCGTTCATTCGCGATACGTTCGCCCAGCCTGCTGGTATCGATGTGATGCTGGCCGGCGTCTCGGACGATGATGAGGTCCGCGCCCGCGAAGTTCGTGTTGATGACGAGGGCCGTCCGGTCTTTACGCTCGATTTTGGCCAGGGTGAGACGATCGATACCATGCTTGCCATCCCCGGCGTGCAGTCCGTTCCTAACGCCGTTAAGGCCGCCGCGGTTGCCTATCGCCTGGGCGTGACGCCCGAGCAGATCGATGCTGCCTTTAGAGGCCTCACGATCACCGGTCACCGCCAGGAGATCAAACGCGCCAAGAGCGGTGCCCGCGTCATCGACGATTCCTATAACGCCAGTGCCGAATCCATGGCTGCTGGCCTCGATCTACTGTGTTCGCTTTCCTGCATGGGGTCTCGCATGGCGATCTTGGGCGAGATGGGCGAGATGGGCGATGAGGCTCCTCGCATGCATGAACTCGTGGGCGCCTATGCCGCCGCCAAGAAGCTCGACATGCTGGCGTGCGTGGGTGGTGAGCTGGCCCAGCTTATGGCCGATGCTGCGCGCATGATGGGCATGGACGAGGACCGCATCCAGGTGTTCTCCGATTATCAGCAGGTGCTCGACCGCATGGGCGGCGCGCTTGAAAAACATGATGTTGTACTGGTCAAGGGTTCCCGCTTTGTTGGGCTCGACCGCTTTGTGGAAGGTGTGTGCTAGCCCATGTTCGGCAATCCCTCGTATCCAACGTATCAGGCTTTTTTGGGGCTTGGCATCGCCGCTGCCATTGCGCTGCTGCTCATGCCGTGGTGGATCAAGCTGCTCAAGGTCGAGGGTATCGGCCAGCAGGTTCGTGCCGACGGCCCCAAGCGTCATTTGGTTAAGCAGGGAACGCCCACCATGGGTGGCGTTGTCATCCTCGTCGCGATCTCGTTGACCTGCCTGCTGATGGGCAAGCTCACCACCGAGCTCGTGCTTGTGCTGCTCGCCACGCTGGCGACCGGCGCGCTGGGCCTGATCGACGACCTGACCTCCGTTACGCATGGGCGCTCGCTCGGTCTGACGCCTCATGCCAAGATGATCGGCCTAACCATTATCTGTGTCACCTTTACGGTACTTGCCGTCAACTGGTGCGGCGTCGCCCCCGAGATTCGTTTTCCCGGCGGCCTGACGATCGACCTTGGCGTGCTTTCGACCACCATCTGCGGCCTTTCGTTCCCGTGGCTCTACATTGTCTTTTGCTGGCTGATGATCGCCGGTCTTTCTAATGCCGTGAACCTGACCGATGGCCTTGACGGTCTTGCTGGCGGCACCTCCATGATCGCCATGCTCGCCATGGCTGCGATGGCGTTTTTGCACGGAGACGTGAACCTGTCCATCTTCTGCACCGCGTGTGCCGGCGCCTGCTTGGGCTTTCTGTGGTTCAACTGCTATCCGGCGAGCATCTTTATGGGCGATACCGGCTCGCTTGCCCTGGGCGCCGCGTTTGCCTGCACGTCCATCATGACCAACACCGAGGTCGTCTCCCTCATCATCGGCGGCCTGTTTATCGTTGAGACCCTGTCGGTCATGATTCAGGTTGTCTACTTCCACTTTACGCACAAGCGCGTCTTCCTTATGGCGCCCATCCATCATCATTTCGAAAAGAAGGGCTGGGCCGAGACCAAGGTCGTCATCCGTTTTTGGATTATCGCTGCGGCCTTTGGTGCCGTTGGCCTTGCTCTGTTCTTCCAGTTGGGATAGTGGTCTTTCATGCCTCTTGCTGATGTCTTTAGCCTGCTCGTTTTGGGCCAGGGCAAATCCGGTCTCGATGTCGCCCACTGGGCGCTGGCGCATCCCGAGCGCGTAAGCGCCGTTACCGTGTATGGCGGCGGCACCTCTGAGCCCAATGACGCCACGCGCGCGCTCGAGGCTGCTGGTGCGTCGTTTGTCTATGGCACCGGACAGGTCGAGGGCGCCTATGACGTATGCGTGACGTGCCCGGGCATCTCGGAGTTCTCGGGCTTCTTTAAGGCCGGGCGCGAGCATGCCGCCCAGATTATGGGTGAGCCCGAGTTTGCCTATCGCCTGTCGCCCGATAACTGGATTGCCATTACGGGTACCAACGGCAAGACGACTACCACGTCGCTGACTGATTATCTGCTCAAGGCTGCCGGTGAGGCCAGCGTAGCTGTCGGCAACATCGGCGAGCCGCCGGTCAACGAGATTGACGGCCGAGCTCATAACGAGTGGTTTGTGGCCGAGCTCTCGAGCTACCAGATTGCTACGACCGCCGAGCTTCATCCTCGCGTGGCGGTGCTGCTCAACATCACTCCCGACCACTTGGGCTGGCATAAGAGCCATAAGAACTATGCGCTTGCCAAGATCAAACTGTTTGACAATATGGTCGATGACGATCTGGCGGTTGTCGACGTCGAAGACGCCGGCATTCACGAGTTCGATGAGTACATTTACACGCCGGGTCGTCGCATCTGCAAGGTTGCCTTTGACGAGCCTGAGGGCGAGGATGCCGCCTTTGTGCGCGATGGCAAGATGATCGTGCGCTTGAAGGGCGTCGAGACCCCGCTCATCGCTACATCCGAGCTCAAGATCTCGGGCCATCACAATGTTATCAATGCCCTGTGCGCTGCCACGGCTGCCTTGGCAGTCGGTGCCGATGTCGATGGTATCTGCCGCGGTCTGGCCTCGTTCCAGCCACTCGAGCACCGCGTGGAGCCGTGTGGCGAGATTGACGGCGTGCGCTACGTCAACGATTCCAAGGCGACCAACACCGATGCGGTCGAGAAGGCACTGACGGCATTTCCCAATGACGACGTGATCTTGCTGCTCGGCGGCCACGATAAGGGCACGCCTCTCACGGACTTCGCGCGCGTTGTTATGGATAACGTACGCTCGGTCGTCTGCTTTGGCGATGCGCGCGAGCGCTTCACCGCCGCTATGGACGAGGCCGATGTCGATGGCGATGTGGATATCGCCCAGGCGGATGACCTGCGCGATGCCGTGGACGTCGCTCGTTCGCTGTCGAGCCGTGGCGACGTGATCTTACTTTCTCCTGCCTGCTCTTCGTTCGATGAGTTCTCGGGCTATGAGGAGCGCGGACGCGTGTTTAAGGACTATGTGGCCCAGCTTGCCGCTGCGGCGAAATCGCAAATGGAATAGGGGTTGCCGGTGAGAGAGGAGAGCCCCCGACAAGGTATGAGGAGGCCCGACTCGGACCGTGCTTCCTCGCGGCGCAGCACACCGCGTTCCGGTCGCGGCGGGCAGACGTTTAGCGAACGCTATATTGCCGGCGTTCCCGCCCGTATCATGCGCCCCCGTTTGATATTCATGGCTTGCCTGTTTACCTTGGTGTGCTTTGGCCTGCTGATGGTGTACTCGGCGTCTTCGGTCGAGGCGCTGCACGAGAATGGCTCGGCGACGTTTTTTTTGGGTCGACAGGCCGCCTTTGCCGTGGTCGGTGTTCTGGCGCTGATTGCCATCGTGCGCGTTTTGCCGGACAGCTGGTTTGGGGAGGATGTGCTCAAGATCTTCCTATTCGTCATGATGTTCTTGCTTGTGCTGGTGTTTTTAATGGGCAGCGGTAGTCGCGGTGCCACACGCTGGCTCAACATCGCCGGTATTCAGTTCCAACCCTCTGAGTTTCTAAAGCCGTTTGCCATTGCGTATTCGGCCATCATGCTCGACCGCTTCTTTTCGCCCGGTGGCAACATCAACGAGTTTCTTAGCAAGATGGGCATCTGTTTGGCCCCTTCGATTTTTTTGATCTTTATCCAGCCCGACTTTGGTACCGTTTTGATCATTTTGTTGACGCTGGTATGCATGGCACTGTTTGCGGGATTGGATCCCAAATTTATCGTCTGGACGCTCGTTGGCGGCATCGTCGTCATTGCAATCGCCCTTATTGCCGAGCCGTATCGTATGACGCGTGTCGAGGTTGCTTGGAATCCCTGGGCCGACGAGTATGGTGATGGCTATCAGGCCACGCTTGCCATCATGGCCTTTGCCTCGGGCGGTCTGTTCGGCCGTGGCATCGGCAACTCAACCATGAAGTACTCGTATCTGCCTGAGGCGCACAATGACTACATCCTGGCCATCATTGGCGAGGAAGTCGGTTTTGTCGGAACCGTGCTGTTCTTCTTGGTGTTTGCGATGCTGATCTATTCGGCGTTTCGCATTGCCGAGCAGGCGACCGATCGTCGGGGCGCGCTTATGGCGTCTGGCTCCGCGGTCATTCTCGCGGTGCAGTTTTTGATTAACGCGTTGGGCATCCTCAACGTGTTTCCCATGACGGGCAAACCGTTGCCGTTTATTAGCTACGGCGGTTCGTCGATTATTGTGTCGCTTATGCTTGCCGGATTGATCCTGCGCGTTTCGTACGAGAGCGCTCGTCGCGATGAGTACGACCGTCGCCGCGAGAGCTTTGCCGTTATGGATGAGAGTACCGCCGGCGTGCCCCATGTGCGCGGCGAGCGATCTTCGCGTAACGGTTTTACCGTCCTGGATGGCTCTGCATCCGAGCCGGCAGCTCGTCCCCGCCCGCGAACGGCTCCGCAAGGTCGTCCGCAGCGCCCCAGCCCTCGCAACGCGGGCGGCGGATATAATCGAATCGATTTGAACTCGGACCCGTCGGCGCGTCTGCGCACCGACGACCAGGGACCGCGTGTACGAAGGGACTACCATGACCGATAAGATGACCGTTGCTATTGCAGCCGGCGGCACGGCAGGACACATCAACCCCGCGCTCGCCTTGGCCGAAGAGCTGCGTGATCGTGGCCACCACGTTGTGTTCGTGGGCCAGTCGCGCAAGCTCGAGGGTCGTTTGGTCCCTGAGGCTGGGTTTGATTTTGTGCCCATTACGGTCACGGGCTTCGACCGCTCCCGTCCTTGGACGGCGCTGACCTCGCTGTGGCGTGTCAACAAGGCCAAGCGTGCGCTCGCCAGTCATTTCTTAAAGGTCGGCAAGCCCGACGCTGCCATCGGTTTTGGTGCCTATGTCGAGGTTCCGCTGCTGGGGTGGTGCAAGGGCGCAGGCGTTCCGTATCTGCTGCATGAGCAGAACTCTGTTCCGGGCCTGGCCAATAAGATGATGAACTCCCACGCCGCCCGCGTGTGCATCTCGGTGCCGGCAGCGCGCTCGGTCTTTGAGCGCGAAGGTGACCCTGACCACGTGCTCATGACCGGCAACCCCGTACGTCGCTCGGTGATCGAGGGCAATCGCGCTCGCGGCCGCAAGGCACTTGGCGTTCCCGAGGACGCTACGCTGCTGCTCGTCTTTGGCGGTTCACTTGGCGCCCAGCACCTCAACGAGCGCGTGGTTTCGCTCAAAAACGAGCTGCTTTCGCGCAAGAACCTCTATGTGTTGCATTCGACGGGTGCCGACGGCTTTGAGGAGACCGAGCGCGCTTTGGCGCTGACGCCCGAGGAGGCGAAGCGTTACCGCGTCCAGCCTTACATCGACAACATGGGCGATATGTTGGCTGCTGCCGATTTGGTGCTCTCGCGTTCGGGCGCATCGAGCGTGGCCGAGATCGCTGCGCTCGCCGTGCCCTCGGTGCTCGTGCCGTATCCGCATGCGACGGCCGACCACCAAACCACCAATGCCCGGTATCTGGTCGACGCCGGGGCCGGCGTGCTCTGCGCCGATGCCGATATCGACGGTTCTGCCTTTGCCGATGAACTGCTGCACCTGGTCGATGACGCGGCGGCGCGCGACGCCATGCGTCAGGCGGCGCGTGGTCTGGCTCAGGATAGGGCCGCCGCTCTTCTGGCGGATGCGGTAGAGGGTTTGCGTTAGTTAGACGGGATATCGTCGGTCGCCCTCGCGCTGATGCGGTAGGTGCGGTACAGTTAACGGGTTACAGGCAGTGTTTACGCAAGGAGTACACGAGCACATGGCTGATTCCCAGACTGCAACCTCCGCGCCCGAGTTTAAGAGCGCCCACTTTATCGGTATCGGCGGCGCCGGCATGAGCGGCATCGCCCTCGTTCTGCACGAGCGCGGTTATGCCGTTACCGGCTCCGACCTTAAGACGTCACGTTATATCCGTCAGCTTACCCGCGCTGGTGTGAAGGTACATGTGGGCCATGAGGCCGCCACGATCGACGAGGTCAAGCCCGACGTGGTTGTTGTCTCCACCGCTATTCCGGAGTCCAACCCTGAACTCGTGCGCGCTCGCGAGCTTGGTATTCCCGTGTGGCCCCGTGCCAAGATGCTCTCTGCCTTGGGCCACGGCTACACTACCGTCGCTGTTGCCGGCACGCACGGCAAGACCACCACGTCTTCGATGTGCGCCACCATGCTCGACCGCATGGGTCTGGATCCGAGCTTCCTGATCGGTGGCATCGTTGAGGGCTATGACACGAACGGCAAGAACGGCTCGGGCGACTACTTTGTCGCCGAGGCCGACGAGTCCGACAGCTCCTTCCTGTTCCTGAACCCCAACGTGGTCATTGTGACCAACGTCGAGGCCGACCACCTCGATCACTACTCGGGTATCGAGGAGATCGAAGCGACTTTCGCCAAATTCATGAGCCTGGTGGGCGAGGACGGCACCGTCATCGTCTGCGGTGAGGACCCGCATCTGGTCGAGCTCGCCAAGTCGACGGGCCTTCACGTGCTTTCCTACGGCTTTGCCGAGAGCAACGACATCGTCTGCATGCACCCGGATGTCAAGGGCATCCAGAGTGACTTTATCGTTCGCTTTGAGGACGGCACTGAGCATGCTGTGGAGATTAAGAGCAATCCCGGTCGCCACAACATGCTCAACGCCACGGCGGTGCTCACCGTCGCCCATGTCCTGGGCCTTGACATCGACGCCGCCGCCAAGGCGCTCTCGAGCTTTGAGGGCGTCCGTCGTCGCTTTACCCACGTGGGCGATATCGATGGCATCACCGTGGTCGATGATTACGGCCATCACCCCACCGAGATCAAGGCGACGCTTGCTGCCGCTTCGTCGCTGGGCTACAAGCACGTCGACGTCGTGTTCCAGCCGCACCGCTATTCGCGCCTGCAGGCCCTGTGCGACGACTTTGCCGATGCATTTGCCAATGCCGATAAACTGCTGCTGATTGATGTGTTCTCGGCTGGCGAGATGCCCATTCCGGGTGTCACCTCTAAGATGCTCGCCGATACCGTGCGCGCCAAGCATCCTGGCAAGGAGGTCGTGTATTGCTCCAGCCGTCTTGAGCTCAATCAGGAGCTTGAGCAGATGGTGGGCGAGGGCGACCTGCTGCTCACTATGGGTGCCGGTGACGTTACGACCGTCGGTCCCGAGTTCATTGAGTATCTGACTGCCAAGAAAGACGCTTAAGTCTAATGGGTCTGTTTAACGCCGTCATGGCGCTCTCGGGCATGATCGACACGGATGTGATCGAGGACGAGCGCCTTGCGCGTCATACGAGCTATCGTATCGGCGGCAAGGCCGACCTCTTTGTGACGTGCCATAGCTATCATGCCCTCCGCCGCGCCGTGGCGGTGCTCGATCGCGAGCAGGTGCCGTGGGTCATCATCGGCAAGGGCTCCAATCTGCTGGTTGCCGATGGCGGTTATCGCGGCGCCGTCATTTCGCTCGGACGTGAGTTTCAGCGCACGGTTGTTGCCGATGACGGTTGTACGCTGACGGTCGGTGCGGGCGTGATGTTTGCGCGCCTGGTCAACGATGCCCTGTCGCGTAGCCTCACGGGCCTTGAGTTTGCCGTTGGCATCCCTGGTTCGGTCGGCGGTGCGATATCTATGAATGCCGGCACACGGACCGAGTGGATTGGCTCGCTGGTTGAGGATGTCGTAACGTTTGACCCGGCATCCGGTATCAAGCATTATGCGGGGTCCGAGATCACTTGGGGCTACCGCGAATGTAGCCTTCCCCGCAATGAGATCATCCTCGAGTGCGTGCTCAAGCTTAAACCGGCGCCCAAGGCCGACATTCGCGAGCGCATGGAACGGTACCTGACGAGGCGCAAGCGTACGCAGCCCATGGGTCGCGCATCCTGCGGGTCGGTCTTTCGCAATCCGCCCGATGTGAGCGTGGGCAAGCTTATCGAGGATTGTGGATTAAAGGGTTTTTCAATTGGCGGCGCGGAAGTTTCGCCCGTTCACGCTAATTTTATCGTTAATAACGGAACTGCCTCGGCCGATGACGTTGCCGCGGTTATCAGACATGTGCACGGAAAGGTGAGGGAGGCGTATGGCATCGAGCTCAGACCGGAAGTTAAATTCCTCGGCTTCTAGAGCATCGAAACCCACCTTCCGCCGCGCCGGAGGGCGTTCCGGCGCGCCTGCCAAACCTCAACGCAATACCGTCGCGCACTCTAAGTCTGTCGGGCATGCTCGACAGGCCAGTCGTCCGGTCGTCGGCTCGCAGCTCGGTAATCGTCCGGCCGCAAAAAAGTCCTCGCGTCCCTCGGTGACGTCAAAGCCTGTTATGGGCGCCAAGCCTGCCCGTCCTATGGCAACTCCTAAGCCCTCGACAGGAACTAAGGCGGCGCGTCCGGGTCGCACGCTGGGCGCATCGAAACCGCGCTCGCTGACATCGGTGCCGGCTACCGCCAAGAAGCCTTCGGGTAAAAAAGGCGTCAACCCGTTGTCTTCACTTAGGGCGATGGCAAATAAAACATCAGACGCCGCTTCTGTCGTTACAGGCAAAGGCAAAATCGTGGGCGGCGTTCTGGCCGTCTTGGCCGTGCTCGTCGTCGTTGCCGTCGTGGTGATCAACTCTGGATTGTTTACCGCCACTGATATTCAGATTCAAGGCAGCGAGCATGTGACGAAGCACGATGCTATCCAGCTGATCGATTTGCCCGAGGGAACGTCGCTTTTTAACGTCGATCCCGACCAGATTACCGAGGACCTCAAGCAGAACCCGTGGGTCTCGGGCGTGGATGTCCAGCGTCAGTTCCCGCATACGCTCATTATTACGCCGATGGAGCGCAAGGTCATCGCAATTGCCTATATCAGCTCCGATGACCTTGCCTGGGCCATCGGGGATGATGACACCTGGATCGCCCCGCTGTCGACGTCGGTCGAAGTGGACGACCAGGGCAACGTCATCACGACGGGGCAGGGCTCAAATACCCTGACCGGCATTGATGCCGCACTGGCGCTCGCTAAGCACTATGGCGCGGTGCTGTTGACTGATGTCTCGGCGGATGTCGCTCCAGTTTCCGGCCAGGCGGTGAGCTCCAAGGCCGTTAAGGCTGGCTTGGATTATGTGCGTGGTTTTTCGAGCGAGTTCTTGGGACAAGTCAAGGATATTTCCACGCCTTCGGTCGAAGCCATCTCGGCAAACCTCAATAACGGCATTGAGGTGTCGCTGGGCGATTCGGACGATATCGCCAAGAAGGAACGCGTAGTCACCAAGTTGCTTTCGCAGGTAGAGGGCGTAACGTATATCAATGTGCGCTCTCCGGGCAACTACACATTTAGGAATGCTCCGACCTCGTAGCGCTGGCTGGTGCTTTGTTGAGGGGCCATACCACGCCGTTTATCTGGTTTGTTTGGTTTTCACGGTCAATTATTTGACTGATACGTTCATAATGTGCAACCATAATACGGTTTACCTTTGCATTTACTTTCAACCTGAAGGTTAATGTGCGCAGGGGTCGACCCATGCTATGGCTATAACCTTTGTTCGGAGGACCGACATGCACGAGACAGAGATCAACAACTACCTTGCCGTCATTAAGGTGGTCGGCGTCGGCGGCGGCGGTACCAACGCGGTCAATCGAATGATCGAAGAGGGCATCCGCGGCGTCGAGTTTGTTGCCATCAACACCGATGCTCAGGCACTCGCGATCTCTGATGCCGATATCAAGGTGCACATCGGCACCGACCTTACCCGCGGCCTGGGCGCCGGCGCCAACCCCGAGGTTGGCCGCAAGGCTGCCGATGAGTCCCGCGACGACATTGCCGAGGCGCTCGCTGGCGCCGACATGGTGTTTATCACCTGCGGTGAGGGTGGTGGCACCGGTACCGGCGCTGCTCCCATCGTTGCCGATATCGCGATGAACGAGGTCGGAGCACTGACCGTCGCCGTCGTGACCAAGCCCTTCACCTTCGAGGGCCGCAAGCGCAAGAAGAGCGCCGAGGAGGGCATCAAGACCCTCTCCGATTGCGTCGACACCATGATCGTCATCCCTAACGATAAGCTGCTCGACATCGCCGAGAAGAAGACCACCATGCTCGAGGCCTTCGCGATTGCCGATGGCGTCCTTTCCCAGGGCACCCAGGGCATCACCGACCTCATCACCGTCCCCGGTATCATCAACCTGGACTTCGCCGATGTTAAGACCATCATGAAGCAGGCCGGTACCGCCATGATGGGTATCGGTACCTCTTCTGGGGATACTCGTGCTGTCGACGCTGCCCAGCAGGCCATCTCCAGCCCGCTGCTCGAGAGCTCCATCGATGGTGCCACGCGCGTGCTGCTCTCCATCGCTGGTTCCAAGGACCTGGGCATCCAGGAGATCAGCGACGCCGCCGACGTTGTCGCCAACGCCGTCGACCCCGAGGCGAACATCATCTTCGGTACCGTTGTCGACGAGTCCCTGGGCGATCAGGTGCGTATCACCGTCATCGCTACGGGCTTCTCCGACTCCAACGTCAACCGTCAGGACGAGCTCTTTGCCGCTCAGCAGTCTCAGAGCAAGGCCGCTGCCTCCGCTGAGCCGCAGCGCACCGCTCCGGCTGCCAGCCCGGCTCAGGCCGCTCCGACCCGCAACGTCGGTGGTACCGAGCTGCCCAACTTTGGCAACGACCAGTTCGAGCTTCCCGACTTCCTGAAGCGCGGTAGCTTCTAGTTCGTTTTTCTCAACGACCTGCACGGGGTGTGTCCATTTGGATGCACCCCGTTTTGTTTCTCGTTTGTAAACGAAAGCCTCCAATCTCCTTACGTTCCCTTTACGTTTGGTCCCTACCGCTGCGGGTATCCTTTTAAGGAAGTATGACAGCCGTATAAACGCGGACTGCGCGGCGACGCCGCGGTACTTGTGTTATTAGGAGGCTTTAGTATGGCAGCACGTGCGGACAACGTTTCGCGTGTCGACCATGATGGAGTTACGTTGGTGGAGGGCGCGACATCCGATGTTCGCTTTGCCTTTACCGAGCGCACCGGTGGCGTTTCTGAAGATGCGTACTCCTCGCTCAACCTGGGCTCGCATGTAGGCGATGACCCCTTTGCTGTTCAAGAAAATCGTCGTCGAGCGCTCGAGGCTATGGGTGCCGCCGAGTGCGAGCACAACCTGCTCGTGCCCAATCAGGTACATGGTGACCATATCGTTACGGTGACTTCGAACGGCGCCGATGACCTTGAGGACGTTCGTGAGCAGATTGCCGAGGGCTGCGATGCCATCGTCTGTACGGCCCATGACGTGCCCGTGCTGCTCTGCTTTGCCGACTGCGTTCCCGTGGTGCTGGTGGCCCCCGGCGGATTTGCCGTGGTGCACTCCGGTTGGAAGGGCACGATTGCACGTATTTCTGCCAAGGCGTGCCGGGCGCTTTGCGATGCTGCCGGCTGCGATGCGAGCGACGTTTCCGCCTATATCGGCCCCCATATCTTGGCTGACGAATATGAGGTATCCCAGGAACTCATGGATCGCTTTGCCGTCGAGTTTTCTTGCATCGATGCGAGTGCCTCTCGCATGCTCGATCTTTCCGCTGCCATTTGTGAGGCGCTGGTAGATGCCGGTGTGGACGCGGATAATATCGTGGATACCCAGCTTTCGACTGTGCGTCAGAACGACCGCTTTTATTCCTACCGTAACGAGGACGGCACCTGTGGGCGCCATGCTGCGATCGGCGTGATGCTATGAGAAAGATCGTATCGGTCCTGAGCGCCGCTGTGCTTACGCTTACGCTGTGCGCCTGTTCTTCGGGATCTTCTACCTCTTCCATTACCGTGGCCGGCTCCACGACCTGCCTTCCTATCGCCGAGATTGCGGCAGAGGGCTTTAAGGAGGAGACCGGCATCGACGTGCTCGTTTCCGGTTTGGGCTCTTCCGCTGGCATCGAAGCCGTCAGCGCTGGCACGGCCGATATCGCCAGCTCCTCCCGTGGACTCAATGCCGACGAACAGGATCTGGGCCTGACTCCCATCGTCATTGCCCACGACGGTATCGCGGTCATCGTGAACGACGATAACCCGGTCGATAACCTCTCGACCGAGCAGCTCCGCGATATCTATGCCGGCAAGATTACTAATTGGAAAGAGGTCGGTGGCGAGGACCTGAAGATTCAGGTCATCAACCGAGACGAGGCGTCTGGCACGCGTGAAGCATTCCGCACCATCGTGATGGACGGCACCCCGTTCGATCGCCGCTCCGCCGTTCTTTCGGGCACGGGCCAGGTGCGCGACGTGGTATCTCGTTCGCGCGGTGCCATTGGCTACATTTCGCTGGGCTTCGTCGATAGCCTCAACGCCAAGACCTCGGTCAAGGCCGTCTCGGTCAATCATGTTGAGGCGTCCGAGAAGACGGTCGCGAGCGGCGGCTATCCCATCTCACGCGACCTTTACTTCTTTGTGAAGGGTGCGCCTTCGCAGCAGGCGCAGGATTACATCGACTATGTGACGTCCGAAAAGATGGACAAGCAGATTCGCGAGGCGGGCTTTATCCCCGTCACCAACGACGAGAAGGGGAGTGAGTAGCATGGAAGCACAGGAAAACTCCCAGACTGAGCGGAATGTTCAGACGCCCAAGAAGCGCGAGCTGGCGCTCGTATCGCGCAGTACCTATATCAAGGAGAAGGCACTGCAGTGGATCTTCTTTGCCTGCGCGTTCTTGGCGGTCGTTACCGTCATCCTGATTTTTGTCTTTACCACGTACTCGGCGCTGCCCGTCTTTACCGACATCGGTCTGGCGGACTTCTTTAGCTTTACGTGGGCGCCCTCTGAGGGTCACTACGGCATCGTGTCGCTGCTTGCCGGCTCGGGTCTGGTGACCGTCGGTGCACTCGCCATGGGTGTGCCCCTAGGCGTGGGCACGGCCGTGTATCTGGTCGAGATCGCCAGCAAGCGCGTGCGCAAGCTCATCAGCCCTGCCGTTGACCTGTTGGCCGGCATCCCTTCTATCATCTATGGCTTCTTTGGCATGATCATCATCCGCCCGTTTATCGCACAACTGACCGGCGGTCTTGGTTTTGGCGCGCTGACGGCGTGGTTCGTGCTCGCCATTATGATCGTGCCCACCATCACGACGCTTACCATCGATGCTCTCAATTCCATTCCCATGGGCATTCGCGAGGCATCGTATGCCATGGGCGCCACCAAGTGGCAGACTATCTATAAGGTCGTGTTACCTGCCGCCAAGCTGGGTATCGTGGATGCCATCGTGCTGGGTATGGGCCGTGCCATCGGCGAGACCATGGCCGTGCTCATGGTCGTGGGTAACGCCCCGGTTATTCCCGACAGCATTGCGAGCCCCATCTCGACGCTCACGAGCCAGATTGCGCTCGACATGAGCTATTCCTCGGGTCTGCATCGCTCGGCGCTGTTCGGCATGGGCGTGGTCCTGTTTATCATTTCCGCCACGCTGGTGGGCATCGTCCGCCTGGTTTCCAAGAAGAAGAGGGGGTAGGCTATGTCCGATTCCGTTGACACGACGGTCGATACGACCTCGTCGCGCGAGCGCATCAAGCGTGCCCTTTCCCACGGCAAGAAGGGCCGCATCAACAAGGACCTGTCCAACAAGATCATGCTTGGCGTGTTCCGTGCCGCGGCATACATCACCACGCTGGTGCTGGTCGCTATCATCGCCTACGTGGTCATCAACGGCCTGCCACACATCTCGCTCGACTTTATCTTCGGTTGGCCCCAGGGCGTCAACGCCGAGGGCGGTATTTGGCCCACGATCGTCTCGACCGTCTATGTGACGGCGCTCGCCATGCTTATCTGCACGCCGATCGCTGTGCTGGCAGCCGTCTATCTGGCCGAGTACGCCAAGCAGGGCAAGGTCGTCGAGCTCATTCGCTACGCTGCTGACGCTTTGGCCTCGGTGCCCTCCATCGTTATGGGCCTGTTTGGCTACGCCTTGTTTGTCGAGGCCATGGGCCTGGGCCTTTCGATGGTCTCGGCCGCTCTGGCGCTCGCGCTCTTGATGCTTCCCATCGTCATGCGCACCACCGAAGAGGCCATTCGCGCCGTCCCGCGCTATATCCGTTGGGGCGCGTACGGCCTGGGCGCCACCAAGTGGCAGGTTGTCTCCAAGATTGTGCTTCCTTCTGCCTTTGGCCGTATTGCCACGGGCATTGTCCTCGCCATCGGCCGCGCCATTGGCGAGACCGCGGTGGTGCTCTACACCATGGGCCAGGCCATCAATCTACCTATTTCGCCGCTCGATTCCGGCCGCCCCATGACGGTTCACCTGTACCTGCTTGCCAACGACGGCATCAACATGAACGCAGCCTACGGCACCGCGCTCTTGCTGATGGTGATCATTCTGGCCTTCAACCTGTTTGCGCGCTTCCTGTCGCGCAAGCGTCGCTAGTTAAGGAGTCCCATGTCCGTTTATCAGTCCGCTCCCACGCTGGAGCAAGCGGCCATTACGGCCAAGGATTTCAACTTTTGGTACGGTGACTTTCATGCGCTGACGGGGCTTGACCTCAACATCGCCAAAAACGCCATCACCGCCTTCATTGGCCCTTCGGGCTGCGGCAAGTCGACGTTTTTGCGCTGCATCAACCGCATGAATGATCTGATCGAGGGTACGCGCGTCGAGGGCACCATGACGCTCGACGGCAATGATATCTATGCCGAGGGCGTCGACCCGGTCGACCTCCGTCGTCGCGTGGGCATGATCTTTCAGCAGCCCAACCCGTTTCCCAAATCCATCTACGAGAATGTCGCCTTTGGCCCTCGTCTGCAGGGCGTGACTAGCAAAAGCGACCTCGATGACATCGTGGAAGAATCGCTCAAGCGCGCCAACCTCTGGAAAGAGGTATCCAATCAGCTCAACAAGGATGGTTTGGCGCTCTCGGGCGGTCAGCAGCAGCGTCTGTGCATCGCGCGCGTGCTTGCGGTGCAACCCGATGTCCTCCTGATGGACGAGCCCTGCTCCGCCATCGATCCCACATCCGTCTCTAAGGTCGAGGATCTGATGGCCGAGCTGGCGCCCGAGATGACGATCATCATCGTCACGCATTCAATGCAGCAGGCAGCTCGTATCAGCGACTACACCGCATTCTTCTTGCAGGAAGTTGCCGGCGAGCCCGCCACGCTCATCGAGTATGGTCAAACCGACGCGATCTTCACCAGCCCGGTGGACTCGCGGACGGAAGACTATATCACCGGCCGCTTTGGCTGATCGGTGCGACTAGTCCCAAGCCGATCGGACCTGGTCCGGTGCGTATTCACTGTGCGGGCGGCATGACCGCACCCAACTGATTGGAGTGAACCATGCGTAAACTGTTTTCCCGTCAGCTCATCGAGGCCCGCCACGAGATGCTGAGCATCTACGAGGCCGTCGATCTAGCCCTCCACGATGCCGTGAAGGCCTATGTGACCGACGACCGCAAGCTCGCCACCAAGACCAAGAAGCGCACGCTTTCGATTGACGCGCGCTGCGCTAACCTGGAGGCCGTGTGCTACAACCTGATCGCCACGCAGTCGCCGGTCGCCTCCGACTTCCGCCTGCTTCAGACGATCATCTACGTCGACTTTAACCTGCAGCGCATGACCGATAAGGTTCGCCAGATCTGCCGCGCCACGCGTCATATGATCAAGGCCGACATCTCGCTGCCCCAGGAGCTTGTCGGCACGGTCGAGGCCGAGGCTGAGGCCGTCTACCAGGTGCTGGGCTCTTCGCTTTCCGCGCTCGTCACCAATGATATGTCCATCATCTGCAACTTGGCCGTCGAGGACGAGCCAGTGCACGCCGCCTACGAGAAGTTCTTCCGCACCTTTAACCGCATGGACACGGGCGATTTTATGGACGACGACAGCAACTATGACGACCTGCGCCGCGCCATCATGGTTTCGCGCTACCTCGATCGCATCGCCTCGATTTCCATCGATGCCGCCTGCCGCCTGACCTTCCTGCTGACTGGTCAGCGCATGAATGCCGGCGATATCGCCCGCACGGACGAGGACGAGCTCGAGAGCATGCGCGTGCCTTCGGGCGAGGGTGTTATCATGAGGCCCGCCGTCGACGCTCGCTACGTTGCCAAGGTGCCCGCTAACGAGGTCAGCGAGGGTCTTCGCTACCTGCTCGATCATCTTGAGGATGAGGACGATGGCGAGGACGACGAGGAGTAAGTAACCCCGTTCGTCGAAAGATTGTAAATACCTAAGTGAGCGCGGCCTTGCACATGCGGGGCCGCGCTCTTGCGTTAGCATGGGACTACTTGTTTGGCTGTCAGCGGAGGCGATTGGCAATGGATAACTATTTGGACTTGATGCGCGCTCGCCGCGAGCAGATTCTGGAACGTTTTTATGCGGCGCTCGATCGCGCAGGCCGTCCCCACGACGCCGCGAGCCTCATTGCCGTGTCCAAGACCGTTGGTGTCGATGAGACCGTTGCCGCCATCCAGGCGGGGTATCGCCATTTTGCCGAGAACCGCCCGCAGGAGCTGGTTCGCAAGCTCACGGGTCTGGCGGAGCATCCGGAGCTGCCCGAGGTGCGCTTCGATATGATCGGCAACCTGCAGACCAATAAGATCAATGCGGTGCTGGGCTCAGCCGAGCTGATTCACTCGGTGGGTTCGCTGCATCTGGCGCAGGCGATCTCGAGCCGTGCTGTCCGCAAGATTGAGGCAGGCGAGCTCGCCGGCCCCCAGCGTGTGCTCATTGAGGTCAATGTGAGTGGTGAGGAGTCGAAGGGAGGCTTTTCGCCCGATGAGATTCGCGCCGCCGCGGGTGAGCTTGCGGAACTTGAGGGAATTTGCGTACAGGGGCTTATGACTATGGCGCCCCGGGGGAATAAGGATGTGGCACGCCGCACCTTTGCGGGGCTTCGTGAGCTGAGGGATGAGCTGGAGGCGGTGCATCCCGATTTGAACCTGCCTGAGCTTTCCTGCGGCATGAGCGAGGATTTTGAGCCTGCCCTTGAGGAGGGCTCTACGCTCGTTCGCCTGGGCAGGGTAGTATTTAGCCCGGAGTTTGCAGTAAAATAAGGCTCTGAAGTGCGCACTGATTATCGGGGCGCCTGCACTAAACCGCGAGAGGACACAACCATGGGCTTCCTTGACGAGATTAAAAATAAGATGCACCTGGGCGGCCAGCAGGGTTACGACCAGGGTTATGGCCAGGACGACGACTACGGCTACGATGACGGCTATGACGATAGTTATCAGGGCAACGGCTACAGCGGTGCTTCGGGCGAGGGCTTCTACACCCAAGACGAGCCGAGCAACGGCCTGCTTGGTCAGACGCGCCGCGGTGAAGCTGAGTCGGTTGCCGTGTATACGCGCTCCGGTCAGCTGGTCGGCGATGACTCTCGCCATGCCACGACGTATAACCCGCCTTCGCGCTCGCAGGACAGTGTTGCGAGCGGTTATCGTCCTGGTGCCTATGACACGCCGTCTAGCTACGCCGAGAACACCCGCGCCCGTGCCGCCGCTGCGCCCGCGCCTGCACCGAGCGATGCCTCGGCCTATGCGAGCAATATCATCAACGCCACACCGCAGCTGCCGGCCTATGTCCTGCGCCCCGAGAGCTATGACGACGTGGAGACCGTGGTGCGCCGCGTTCGCACCAAGCAGCCTGTCGCACTGATTTTTGTGGGCGTACGCACCGAAGTTGCCAAGCGCGTCTTGGACTTCTCTTACGGCTTTGCCTGCGGTCTGGGTGCCACGGTCAAGGAGGTGGGCGACCGCGTGTTCATGGTGCTGCCCGCCGGTTGCGAGGTCAAAGATTCCGATCTCAAGAAGCTTCGTGCGGACGGCTACCTTAAGTAAAGACAAGACGAGGAGATTCCCATCAACATCTACACTATCGTCCAGCTGGTCAACACGCTGTTCAACTTCTATTCCACGCTCATTGTCGTCTACTGCTTTATGACGTGGATTCCCATGAAGCAGGGTGGTTTGCTTCAGGATATTGCCGCGGTGCTTGATAGCGTGTGCGGTCCGTGGCTCAACCTGTTCCGTCGTTTCATCCCGCCGATGGGCGGTATCGATTTTTCGCCGGTCGTTGCGATTATTGCGTTGCAGTTGGTGCAGAGGCTGGTTCTGCAGCTTCTTATAGGTATACTCGTGTAGAACTGACTTAGTAACTTACGTCGGGCGTGTAGCGCCGAGGCGATGAAAAAGGAGACTTGTTATGGCTATTACCCCTGCAGACATCCAGGCTCAGACTTTCTCTGAGGCCAAGCGTGGCTACGATCCTGCCGAGGTCGACGTCTTCTTGGAGACGCTGTCCTCTGAGGTTGACGCTATGCTCGCTAAGATCGTCGACCTTAAGGGTCGTCTGACTGCTACCGAGCAGCAGCTTGCCGATGCGCAGGCTCAGCTTGCCCAGGCTCAGGATGCCCCCGCCCAGGCCGTTCCTGCCGCCCCCGTGGCTGCTCCCGCCCCTGACTTCTCCGCTCAGGAGCGCCAGATTTCCGCTGCCCTGATCGCTGCCCAGCAGACCGCTGAGACCATCGTCAACGATGCCAATGAGAACGCTGAGCGTATTCGCAACGAGGCTGACGCCAAGGCCCGCGAGGTTATCCGCCAGGCTCTGACCGAAAAGCAGGCTGAGCTCGAGGAGATCGATCGTCTCAAGGCTTCTCGTGAGGAGTTCAAGGCCGAGTATCTCAAGCTCATCCAGCACTTCATGGACGATGCCCAGAACTCCTTCCCGGCCGACCTCATGGCCTCCACGCCGGTCGGTTCTGCCGCTTCTCCTGCGGTGACTGTTCCCGCCGAGCCGCTGCCCGTCGCTGACCCGGTTGTCCCCGTGGCCGATCCCTTCGCCCCGATCGACAACTTCGCTGCCGACGACCTGGACTAACATTCGGCCTACAATTTAGTGCCTAGAAAGGACCCGCAGCTTGCGGGTCCTTTTTTATGACTGTACCGGGGCGCGCAACATAAAAAACCGAGCCCTGCACATAGTGGCGCAGAACTCGGCGAACCGGTGAGCGGTCAAGGATAGGTTTTAGGGCATGTCCCAAAATCTACTTGAGGAGGAAGTCGGAGAGGGGAATGGTACGGGCCTCGCGATGCTCGGAATCGGCGATGTGGTCGGCAGGATAGCCACAGACGAGCATGTGATAGGGATAGACGCCCTCGGGCAGGTTGAACTGCTCCTGTGCCACCTCGGGCTTAAAATGGCATACCCAACACGTTCCCAGGCCCTGCTCGGTGGCCTCCATCATCATCTGATCGCAGACGATTGAAGTATCGATTTCGCTGGAATTCATCTGATCATACGGGCGCACCCAAGCATCATCGGTAACGCTGCAAATAAGGAAGACAAGCGGAGCCCCAAAGATAGACCCATCACGAGCAAACCGAGGCTGACAAGCAGCTGCCTTCTCCAGAAGCTCAGGCGTATCCAACACCATCACACGGGTTGGATGATTATTGCAAGCAGAAGGAGCAATACGCCCAGTCTCAACAATGGCATCCACCACAGCCTGCTCCACAGTCCGATCTTCAAACTCACGACAAGAATACCGACCCCGAGCCAGATCCAAATAAGACATACAAGCCCTCCAACAATTAAAAATCAAACAAACCCAAAGTAACCCAAACAGTACCCAAAGCAGCAATCGGCCAAACGCTCATCAAGGGCCAAAGTGTCCGAACGGATACCAAAGGTCCCTTCAGCCAAACCCCCATTGCGCTAAACCTATCAGCCAAAGTTCCCAATGGTGGTGCATAAGGGAGCGGGCCCGGCCACTAATAACCTTTTGAACGACTCTGCTTGCAGCCGGAGTGAAAAAGGTTATTAGTGGCCGGGCCCGCGACCGGTGGGACACGTACCCCCAATTAACTGTTCTTCATGACAATCGAATCCACAACATCGGCCACATTCTCGCAGCAGTCGGCGCAGTATTCCAGGAAGGCGTAGACGTCACGCCAAGCGATGACCTCGAGCGGATCCTTGCCGTTAACGTGCAGGTTGCGCATGGCGTTGATGTAGAGCTCGTCGGCCTCGGACTCGATGGTGTTGATCTGGATGACCAGCTCGCGCAGCGTTTTGGACTTGCGGTAGTTGGGAAGCTCGACCATCAGGTCTTTCATGGCGCGGCAGGCGTCAGTCACCTTGTGGGCGATGACGATGGCGTCGGGATGGATGCTCTGAATGTTGGTGAAGTAGACGCGCTGCACGACGCCCTCAATACGGTCGAGCACGGTGTCGAGCGCGCAGCTCATCAGATCCAGATCCTCGCGCTCGAGCGGGGTGATAAAGGCGGTGAGCAGGGCGTCTTCGAGCTCGTGGTGCTTCTTGTCTGCCGCATGCTCAATCGCATGCATCTTATTGAGCATGTCGTGAATCTGCGCGGGATCGAAGTTCTCAAAAATCTTGGTGAGCAGCTCTGCGGCCTGGACGGCGAGGTCGGCGCAAGCGACGTAGTTGTCAAAGTAGAACGAATCGGGTTTCTTTGCCATGGGTGGGTCCTTTCGAGGCGAAGACGGGTGGGCGAAGTGTTGCGGTCCGGATGGACGTTCGGTTTGATTAGAGGAACATCATGAACAGCTTGGCCATGACAAAGCTGATGAGTCCGCAGGCGGGGAAGGTGAAGAACCAGGTGAACATCATGTCCTTGACGACTCCGAAGTTGATGGCCGAGAGGCGCTTGACGGCACCGACGCCCATGATGGCGCAGGTCTTGATGTGTGTGGAGGACACGGGGATGCCGGTAAGGGTGGCAAGCAGCAGGTTCGCGGCGCCCGCGAGGTCGGCGGAGAAGCCCTGATACTTCTCGAGCTTAACCATGCTCTGGCCGACGGACTTGATGATGCGCTCACCGCCCACGCTGGTACCGATACCCATAGTGGCCGAGCACAGCAGCATAATCCAGATGGGGATGCCGGCATCGCCGACGCTGGTCTGGCCGTTTGCGAAGGCCACGCCTAAAAAGAGCACGCCGATGAACTTCTGTCCATCCTGCGCGCCGTGCATAAAGCTCATGGCCGCAGCGCTCGCGATCTGAGCGTATTTAAAGAAGACATTGGCACGTCGCCTGTTGGCGGCGGCGAAAAGAATCGAGACGAGTTTGCACAGGACCCAGCCCATGACAAAGCCCAGGCCGATGGAGAGCGCCAGGCCGTAGATGACCTTCATCCACTCGTGGACGTTGACGCTGCTCGCGCCGCCGAGGGCGATAGCGGCACCGGTCAGGCCGGCGATAAGGCTGTGGCTTTGCGAGGTGGGGATGCCAAAACGCGACGCTGTGGCGCCGTAGACGACGATGGAGAACAGCGCCGCGCACAGACAGGCGAGCGCCATGGTGCTGTTTCCGCCAAAGTCGACGATATGTGAGATGGTGTTGGCGACGCTCGCATTAAAGTGCGTCATGATGAGCACGCCGAGGAAGTTGAATGCGGCGCTCATGAGAATGGCGGCGCGGGCGGGCATGCAACGCGTAGTGACGCAGGTCGCGATGGCGTTGGGCGCGTCGGTCCATCCATTGACGAAGATGGCGCCCAACGCGAGGATCACGGTGACGGCAAGGACTGGGTTCGACACAATTTGGCCGAGGAAGGTTGAGAACGTTACGTCCATATATGGGCTTTCTCGAAGTTTGCAGGCACGTTACAAAAACATGATAAATCGTATCACCTCCTGTGGGTTTCTTAACGGAGTTCTGACGTGAGAAGTGGATTTTTTGGCACTAAAATTGAATATTAGTCCTGTTGACCGCGGGTATTCTTTTTGCTAACACGCCATGCGGACACGTGCGATTGCTCCGACACTCCAAAACCACAGTCTGTTCGCTTTACAACATGCAAACATGCGTTCGATAATAGGAGACATGGAATATCGACAGACAGATGGCAAAACTCGGCGCGTGCACAAGCAGTATGTGGACGTCGTGGCTCGCATCCTCGCGGGCGGACAGGTCGTGCCGGTCACCGTCTGCTGGGTCGACGGTCGTTGCTTTACGATTGACGAGATTGTCTCGACCACTGGGTTTGGCCTGACGGTTCACGGCATTCGTACGGCAACCTATAAGGTGCGTTTTGGCGGGCATGCGACCGAGTTGTATCTGGAGGACCAGACGCGTGAACGACCAGATGGCTCGCAGGCCCATCTGATGCGTTGGTGGGTGTGGGCATTCGACCGTACGCTCGAGGGCGAGCGCCGTAGATAAGGACGTACGGCATTCGGGTACAATGACAGGAATCTTGTCACCTACGGCGCTGTCGCGGTGCTTTTGAAAGGACGAACCTATGAACGATATCCAGGGCTATCAGAACGGCCCCGTCGAGACCGGCGCAAGCCGTGCCAAGGATATGTCGCCGCGCGCGTACAATCTCGCCATGTCTGCCCTGATCTTCTTGGGCTTTTGCGCCATGGGTGCCGGCGCCTACTTTACGAGCACCATGTCGTTTGCGCGCATGATGATGAACGGCGCCGCCTTGCCGCTGGTCTTTGGCTCGTTTATTTTGACCATCGTCGGCATGGTCATGATGTCGGCCGCCGCCAGCAAGCAGTCCGTGGGCCTGTCCCTTGTGGGCTACGTAATCTTTGCGAGTACCTTTGGCCTGACCGCGTCGTTTGGCCTTGCCAACTACGACCTGCCCACCATCAACACTGCCTTTATCGCCACGGCCGCCATCACCTTTGTCTTTGGCGCCTTGGGCGTGACGTTCCCCAAGTTTTTCCAGCGCGTATATGGCATCGGTTTTGGCATTCTGCTCGCCACTATTCTGGTTGAGATCGTGCTGATGTTCATGGGTGTCTCGCAGACCATCACCGACCTGATCGTGATCGTGGTGTTTGCCGGCTTTATTGGCTACGACACCTATGTTGCCACGACGGTGCCGCCTACGCTGCCCAACGCCGTGCTCATGGCGTCCAATCTATTCGTGGACATTATCAACGTGTTCTTGCGCATCCTGAACATCCTTGGCCGTCGCGACTAGTGGCGAATTGCGGCGGTGCTTGCCGTACGTGTAAATCGATGCGAAAGGCGGTCCTTCGGGGCCGTCTTTTTTGTACGCTGCGGGGTATCATGGATGGGAAAAGCCGATAGCGGCAGAGACCGAGAAAGGTGACCACTTATGGCAGACGTCGACAACAGGAACCGTAACCGCAGGTCCAACCGAGCGGGTCAGCCCAATCCCAAGCGCGAGGCGCGTGCCAAGGCCGCCGAGCGTCACGTGGCAACTGTGTCCGAAGCGTGCGCCAAGGATATCGAGCGTTCGCTTGCCGGTGTTCGCGAGTTTGACGGTATGCCTGCCGGCTTTGTCTCGGCGATGAAGGCCAAGGTTCAGAGTGCTGTGGCCACCGAAGAACAGGTTGCCGAGGACGTCGAGGGCGCGGAGGCTGCCGAGGTCGAGGCAGCTCCTGAGCCCGTCGAGGAGCCTGCCGAGGAAATCGCCGAAGCTGAGTCCGCGCCTGCTGAGGAGCCTGCTGCGTCCCTGCCTGAGGTCACCGTGCTCGATGCCTCCGCCACGCAGGCCATCTTGGACAACGGTCGTGGCTATGCGCAGTTCTGCGACATGGCCGCGCTCGCCTTTGCCTCGTTCACCAACCCGGGCGGTGGCTATATTCAGGGTTATCTGGGCCAGGAGGCCACACTGTGCGCCGATTCGTATCTGTACAACGTTCTCGATAAGCAGCGCAAATGGTACGGCGAGAACCGTCGCCGCAACATCAACTGCGAGCTCTATCGTAACCGCGCCCTAGTGGTGCCTGCGGTGCGCTTCGACCGCAACCACGTGCATGCATACGCCGACGTGATCGTGGCCGCCGCGCCCAACGTTAAGCGCGCCCGCCAGGAGTATCGCGTGAGCGACGATGCTCTGCTGGATGCCCTGCGCGATCGCATTCGCTTTGTGCTTGCCATCTGCGACGAGCTGGGTCGCGAGAAGCTCGTGCTGGGTGCTTGGGGCTGCGACAACAACGGCTTTGACGCAGAGGCCGTGGCCGAGCTCTTCCGCAAGGAGCTCGCGTCGGGCGACTTTAAGGTCAAGCAAGTCTTCTTTGCCGTGCCTTCTACGCGCTGGGATGAGGATTTTGCCAAGTTCGAGCACGTGCTGGCAAACTTCCCCGAGCGCAACGAGGAGTCCTATGCTCAGGTTGCCGCTCGCGCTGCGGCAGCTCGCGCCGCCGAGCAGGCCCAGGCTGCTACCGAGGATGATGAGGACGAGGACGATTGGCGCAAGTACCTGTAACCGGTACGTGTTGACAGATAGGTCGAGCCGGCGGGAGAGGCTGCTCCCGCCGGCTTTTTACTAAAAGGAAGGGCTTACGATGAAAAACGTTCTATGCTTTGGCGACAGCAACACCTATGGTTACGATCCGGCGGGCATGCGCGACGGCACCGCGGTGCGCTATGCGCGGGATGTGCGCTGGTGTGGCGTGGCCCAACGTGACTTAGGCGAGGGCTGGCATGTAATTGAAGAAGGCCTCAACGGCCGCACGACGGTACGCGACGACATGTGCCATCTGGACACCAATCTTAACGGCATCCGTGCACTTCCGATGTTGCTCGAGGCCCATAAGCCGCTGGACGCCATTGTGATCATGCTGGGCACCAACGACTGTAAGACGGTCTTTAACGTGACAGCTTCCGATATCGCCCGTGGCGCCATGGCGCTGATTCGCGCCGTCCGCGCGTTTCCGTGGACCGACGCTGCGCCTTGTCCGCGCATTCTGCTGATGGCGCCTATCAAGATTAAGCCGCAGATCGCCGACGTATATATGACCGATTTTGACGAGCATTCCGTAGAAGCCTCGGAACATTTTGGTGAGTACTACGCGCATGTGGCTGAGCAGTTTGGCTGCGACTTTTTGAATGCCGCCGACTTTGCCGAGCCGGGCGATATCGACTATCTGCATATGATGCCCGAAAGCCATGAGAGCCTGGGTCACGCCGTGGCAGCCAAGCTCCAAGAGATGTTCGGTGAGTAGCGCGAACCCAAACCAATACAAAGGGGACAGGCACTTTTGTGGTGGTTTGGGTTGCGGACTTTAGTATTGCCACAACTAACTGCGTGCCATCTACCTGCGGCTTTGCGGGGGAATATCCTAACTTATCCCAAGCGCGTCGAAGGCGGCGCGGACGACCTGCTCGGCGGTGGGCCGGATATAGTGCCGTCCCGACACGCCGGGGAGGGCGTGGCCCATCAGCATCTCGATGAGATCCCACGGCAGGCGAAGCTCGACCTCCGCTATCGTACGCCATGAGTTGCGGAGGTTCGACCACGGGATGTGCTCGATGCCGCGGGCGGCGCAGAGTTTCCGCCAACGGTCGTTGCAAATGCTCCGGTTCATGGGCAGCCCGTCGCCGCGGTCGCACATCCACTCGCGGCCATCGGCGGCGCGGGCGGTCTTGAGGGCGCCCACCGGCTCGGTGCCGGACTGCTGCATCTGGCGGCAGATGTCGGCGGAGGCGAGGACGGTGCCGCTACGCTCCCAGCGCAGCACCTCCTCGGTGCGCACGCCCAGCGACTCGCCCGAGCGGCAGGAGCCGAAGCACGCGAGGATGAACGCGGGCTCCAGGGGGTTGCCGCGCAGTGCGTCGAGGACGCCCAGGGCCTCGTCGAGGGTATAGACGCGCTTTGAGCGCTCGCGGGTCTTGCGGGTGGGCATGGTGTACCTGACGCTGGCGGCGAACGGGTCGAGCGGCAGGCGGATGAAGGTCGAGACGCAGGCGTAGACCTTGCGCAGGGTGAGCAGGGCGGTATCGGCGGTGGCGGCGGGAAGTGTCAGCAGCCAGTCCTGCAGCTCGACGGCGCGCAGCTGGTCGACGGGCATTGCGCCCCAGCGGGGTCCGACGTAGTTCTTCCACGAGCGCAGCACGAGGTCGCGGGTGTTGGGGGCGAGGGTTGCCGCCTCGACCTGTGCGGCCATCTTGGGGACGAGCCACGTCTCGTAGGCCTTGGCTATGGTGGGCACGGGCGCGTCGTCGGCGTGCTCGACGTGGATGCGGTCCAGCTCCGCGCACGCCTCGCGGTAGGTGCCGTACACGGTCTTGGTCTTGCGCCTGCGGCCCTGCGGCGTGTTCTGCATCCAGCGCAGGACGTACTTCTTGCCGCGCCTCATCTCGGTCACGGA
The DNA here is from genome assembly GCA_900541665.1 of uncultured Collinsella sp. Classification (GTDB taxonomy): domain Bacteria; phylum Actinomycetota; class Coriobacteriia; order Coriobacteriales; family Coriobacteriaceae; genus Collinsella. Next base: position 596 of record UQKV01000012.1, on the reverse strand, counting down.
GCCCCAGACGCGGCGGCGCTGCTTCTTTGTCATATAATCAGATCCGTTCAGATCGCGGGCTTATTCTCCGTTTCGCCCGGTTCTGACTCCGGCCCCGTCTCACGTTCCAAAGTGCAGGGGCCGTCTCCTTAGTCTCGGGGCCGCGGCATCAGCCTACGGTCCCGAGATTTTTTGCTTTCATGGGCATCACCTCCCTAGATGTAGACGCATGGAATCTCGCCCTACGTTCGCGGTGTAGAGAGCGGCGTCGGCGGTGTAGCCGAGCCTCGCGCCTAGGTTCCAGCTGCGCGCGGGGCGGCTTTTCCGTTCGCTGTCTCCAATCTCCATAACTTGTTCGGTTTACTTTTACTGCCGCTGAGGCATAATAAGGACGAGCCCTTTGCTTAAAGCTCAGGACCTGGCCGCACCTCGGGGCCCGAAATCCGGGGTTTTCTTTTTTTCATTTCCTATATCTTTCGACTAGCTGGGTGATTCCGTCTTTCCGGTATTTCTCCGGGCGATTCACCCTGTCCCATATTTTTCCTACGTACTTGCTTCCGGCGGGGTAAGCGCTTCGGAAAATGTACTTCCCGGGAAGAGCGCCGAGGGTGACGAGG